>JAPLCW010000018.1 GCA_026392015.1 Candidatus Auribacterota bacterium
TTTTAAGAGTTACATGGTTACGCATAATTTCAGCAACGGTAGGCATGGCGGTTCTCCTTTTTTGAATCTCATAAATGCATGCCGTTATGATACTAAATTATGTGCTTGCCTTGTCGGTTTGAGGCGAAGCTTCGCTAGAAACTGATAACCAGAAACCGTAGTATCACCCCCGTACACACCTTTCCTCTTCACTGGGGGAGGGGACGATGTTTCTATCCAAAAAATGGAAGAGAACCAGAATAATTATACCCTGCATATAATTGAGACCCTACCCCATGCCCGGTTGTATCGACAACCCTGAGGCGAAGAGAGTATAATATACGTTGTGGCAATGCACATATGGGGAGTTGTGATGAACCTGTCCCGGCATCGGATAGTATGGTTCGTTTTGCTGCTTCTCCTTGCAGCGGCGGCGACATTCTATGGTGGATTCCTGGTCAGCTGGCATATTCCGCCTGCGCAACCGCATCTCCCCGCTCTCCCTCCAGTATCCTCTCCCGACCGGCTCCTTGTGCTGGCGCCCCATGAGGATGACGAGTCACTGGGCTGCGGCGGATTGATCCAACGCGAGTTGGCGAAGGGAGCGGCGGTCCGCGTGGTGTACCTCACCAACGGCGATCATAACCAGCTCGCGTTTCTCCTGTACCGGAAGCGTCCGTGGCTCAGCCCCTCTGTGAACAGGAATATGGGCGAGGTGCGGCACCGTGAAGCTGTAGAAGCCATGACCTACCTGGGGGTTCCCGAGAAAGAGCTTGTGTTTCTGGGATTCCCCGATCATGACACGCTCGATATCTGGAAGAGGCATTGGGGAGATAGCCTCCCGCTCCATAGTGTCCTGACCAATACCACACATGTCCCCTATCGGGCTTCACCCTCGTATGGGAAGCCGTACAAGGGTGAAGAGATCGTGAGCGCAATTAAGCAGCAGCTGCAGGAATTCAAGCCCACCCATATTTTGGTCACCCACCCGAAGGACAGCAATCCGGATCATCGCGCATACTACCTTTTCCTCCAGGTGGCACTTTTGGATTTTGCGGGAGGTATCCCGGAGCCGCAGGTATACACCTACCCGATCCATATGGGGCCTTGGCCGCGCCCGCACTGGTACCATCCCGATGAATGGCTGCCTCTGCCGAAACGTCTTGCAGATGAGCGTGCAGATGCTCTGGTTTTCGATCTGACGCCTGAAGAGGTCGAGCGGAAATATAATGCAATCTGTCTCTATAAAAGCCAGATGTCGGACAGTGCGTACTGGCTCACATCATTCGCCCGCAAAAACGAGTTGTATCTCAAAAGCCGACCGCTTTCGCTCGACTCCGATGGCCGATGGAGTCCTCCCCGTAACATGAATTCCAGCGGTGAAACGCGCGATTATGAGAAAGATAAGGAGACCGGGCATGTGAGTGGCGTATCCTGCCAGAATACATTGGATGGCCTCCTTGTGAAAATATCGTTGCGGAGGGCGATAGAGAAGGATCTCGGGGTGATGGTAAGCGCATTCGGCTATCGTCATGACACGCCGTTTGGAAAGATGCCGAAACTTCAGATTGAGTGGATTTGGAAGCGGCTTGTGATCTACGATGGCAGGTCTCTGGTGCGTAAGGCGGAGGTGCGGGTTGCTGAATCTGTCATGGCAGTCGATATGCTTATCCCCTGGCACCTGCTCGGTTCGCCGGAATATGTATTTTCCGACGTCAATGGCCTGCTCGGACCCATCACGGTTTCGATGGCGGGGTGGGAAACGCTTTCCCTTCGACAGGGGAGAGATTCACATCGCTCATGACGTCATTATCCATCAGGCGATACGATCCCTCAGACAGAGCGGATGTGCGCCGCATCTGTGCGGATACCGCCCTCTACGGGGAGCCGGTCGATCGATTTATTTATGATCCGGATCTCGTCGTCGATGGGCTGCTGCGCTACTACACGGATTTTGAGCCGGAATCGCTCTTTGTTGCGGTGGCTGAGGGCCGCGTCATCGGCTACCTTGTCGGGTGTGTGGACACAAAGCGGTACGAGCGCATCTTCAGGTATCGCATAGTTCCTTCCCTGGCGCTGAAGCTCATTTTCCGCGGCGACGTTCTCCGCCCATGGCTGTGGAAGGTCCTCGCCGCGCTTGTCAAAGCAGGCGTGAATCGCGCACAGTTCCTCAAGAATATTATCCAGATCTATCCGGCCCACTGCCACATGAACATGGATCCGCGGCACAGGCGCGAGGGAGTGGGGGCGCGACTCTGCGCCACGTTTCTCGATTATCTCCGTGACTGCGGGGTGAAGGGAGTGCACATCTCTTCGGCAACGGAGGT
The DNA here is from genome assembly GCA_026392015.1 of Candidatus Auribacterota bacterium. Classification (GTDB taxonomy): domain Bacteria; phylum Auribacterota; class Tritonobacteria; order UBA1439; family UBA1439; genus JAPLCW01. The sequence goes on from JAPLCW010000018.1 coordinate 2,307, forward strand.
CGGCAAGAGGTTCTTTTCCAAGATGGTGTTCACGCTGCTGGCAAAGTTTCCGGCGCCTCCGCTCGCGGGGATTGCCCCGGGAGAGATCTGGCTGATGGGGAAGCGATTGGACGCAGGAGAGCATGGTTCCATGGATGAGAAGCGTGCAGGGCGATGAGCGGGATTTAAGGTAGTGGCGCGGTTTGTGTGGCGTCGATTTGTAGGGGTTCGATCCTTTGGCCGAGTTTATACTGAGCGCAGTCGAAGTGCTCAGGACTAGTTTATCGAACCCGGGCGCGATAAAACTTGTCCTGAGCTTGCCGAAGGATCACGCCCCTACAACATAGAATAATGGTTCTCTTCTATTTTGTGTGGGTAACTCAAGTTATCCCTCCCCCCTTCAGAGGGGGGAGGTGAGGGGGTGTGCTGCCCCACCATAATTGACCCATTACCCCACCCTCGGCATTTGGATTGTCTAACAGACATCAGTTATTGCACAAATAGAACCTTCGGGGTCAAACCTTTACAAATATATAATTCCGATCTGTCCAAAATCCTACTCAGTAGGACACCTAAACCCACCCTAAAGGCCGGGCTACAAGGGTGCCATCCTGCGCCGGGCGAAATGATCCACTTCTGAGATTTCTCAAATATTCGGTAATAAATTCCTCGCTCACTTCTTCTAATGAGGGATAGATATGTTCAAACCTTGCGACGACGGAAATATGAGATAAAGAAGAAAATTTCGCAAATTTGAAAGAGGCGAAATATGGCGCAGCATGAATGAAGCGATAATCCCTGCAGCATCCATTGAACAGTGCATTTTTATGTTTCGTGGAAATAAGGTAATGCTGAGCAGGCATCTCGCGGAGCTTTATGATGTGGCACCGAGGGTATTGGTACAGGCGCTGAAGCGGAACACTGAACGATTTCCTGAAGATTTCATGTTCCAACTTACGGATGAGGAGTTCCAAAACTTGAAGTCACAAGTTGTGACTTCAAGTTGGGGCGGGCTGCGCCGCGCCACCCCATATGCTTTTACCGAGCAAGGTGTTGCCATGTTATCCAGTGTTTTGCGAAGTCCGCAAGCCATTCAAGTTAACATCGCCGTTATGCGCACCTTTGTCCGGCTCCGCAATTATCTAGCCACGCACAAGGAGTTGGCTACCAAGCTGGTAGAATTGGAGCATAAGATTGGCACCCATGACAAACAGATCCAATCAATATTCGAGGCCATCCGGCAGCTTATGGCTTCGCCCGATAAACCGAAACGCCGCATCGGGTTTCACACGGAGTGAGTAGGTTATTATATGCGGGTCGGACCTGCGTAACTTGCTGGTAGATAAGAAATAGCGCATAATTTAAGCCTTTATAGCCGCTTAGAAGCCTATTTGCGGTGTTAAAATCGAGCCTGTAAGAATTTGCAGCTGCCTCCCTAAACACTTCCGCAAAATTAATACTAATATATGGTTTGCCACAATCTCACTAAGTAAACTTTTCTTAGAATGACATTTTATGGGTCAAAATTGATGCTCTAAGCCCTTATATATGCTGCTAAGAATCTGCAACTAGTTTATAAGCAGTATATTACGCAGGTCCGACCCCAATAGCAGGTCCGACCCCAATAGCCCAATAGATGATGTAATGGTTTAGACTAAATTGGACTTTTTCGGGTTCTTGATTTGTATGAATCTCGCCTCCATGGATGGTAAGATTTTAGCATAGAAAGGAGGCGGAGAGATGGAAAAGAGGAAGTTTAGTCCGGAGGAGAAGTATAAGAT
>JAPLCW010000158.1 GCA_026392015.1 Candidatus Auribacterota bacterium
TAGGTGGCATTAGCGGAGCTGCGGTGACGAACAATCGAAAGCGCCTTCAGCAACAGATGGTCAAAGGTAGTAAGTTGGAAAAGCGGGTAACACAGATTTACGGCAAGGTTATTAGTGTATAGTTAAGGTCTGACCCTGACGTTTTCGGCAAGGTTATTAGTGTATAGTTAAGGTCTGACCCTGACGTTTTTTGGCTTCACCTCCAGGACCCATATTAAGTGTTACCTATGTCCCCGGTCTATTCTGTAACCCATGTCCCCGGTCCGGACCCCCTCCGTACCTCCCCCTTCACAGGGGGAGGGATGTGTAGGCTCTTGATCTCACAAAAATCCGCCTTGAGGCGAAAATTGAACATCCGCAGACGTTGTATATAACTTACTCCCTTACAACTTATTCCGGAACGAATGTCCCTTTAGAAAAATTCCAGGAGAGTGAAACCCAGGACGAGATGCGGCGCCGCTACGAAGGGATATTCGTTCTGTAGTATATTCGTAGTGAATTAGATACGTACAACGTCTGCAATTATTCATGATGGATCCCCGCTTCCGCGGGGATGACAACTGAAACAAATACCTCCCCTAAGTGACGCCTTACGGAGCAACTATATTTTTTTATAGCCTTTTCGGGCTTATACACCTTATAATGGGTGAAAATATGAATTCACCCTTCAAGAGGTGTGCATGAAGAACAAGCCTATCGCCGTCATAACCGCGGACATTGTTGGTTCCACGAGCCACAGCGCGAAGAATCGTGAGTTACTTGGTCGTTTGGTGCAACGTGTGCTGAGGCAGGTGAACTTCGCTTATGGGAAGGAACTGATCGTGCCAATTACGGTCACGGTGGGAGATGAATTTCAGGGCGTTGTTTTCCCTCATTGGAGGGCGCTAAGCGTGGCAGACCGACTGCGGGGTTTGATGTACTGCATTGACAAAAGACTGGCAGTGGAACTCTATGTTTCTATTGGCATCGCATGCGGCATTATAAGGAAGGGGAAGGAATCCAGGATGCAGGAAGGCCCGGCATTTTATCTTTCCCGTCAGGGAATTGATGCGCTCAAAAAGAGCAAATCTCGGACAACGAAGCTGCTCATCCAGGCCGAAGATATTAATGAGGGGATTGACCTCATACTGAACTACCAGGACATGATCCTTTCTTCGTGGACTCCCGCGCAATGGCAAGCCATTCTGATGAGAGACCGTGGTCTGAGCTTGAAGCATATCGGCAGGAAATTGGGGGTGGCGTATCAGAATGTCCAGAAGCGATTAAAGGCCGCCAATTGGGAATGCTATACTCGGGGGAGATCGTATCTGGAAGATCTTCTTAGTAATACACCCTTAAAAGGGTGAATTGTTAAAATCACCCCTTAAAGGGTGTTGGTGCATTTATGAGCATTATCTATATTATTGCGAGTTATATCGTGGCGATTTTTCCCGCCGGATGGATCATCAGTGCATTCCTGACACGCTATGAATCAGAGATCGAAATGGGAAAGGGATTGAGGAATGCGGGGAAATATATCGGGTGGCTTGAGAGGTTTCTTATTGTAACATTCGTATGGGCGGGAGAAATATCCGCCATAGGGTTTATTGTTGCGGCGAAATCGGTGTTCAGGTTCGGTGAGATCAAGGATAAGGAGAACAGGAAACTGGCTGAGTATATTCTTATAGGAACTCTTGCGAGCTTTAGCATTGCGCTGGCAATCGCGTATATTTTTAAATGGATGGGTAGGGGAGGTTGAAGTAAGTCGAGAGGTTCTAAATGTATTTTCTGCCCTGTTCCTGATCTAATAGTATGTCAGGAGCAGGGCGTCATATTTTTCAATACTGGGGGTAGTTCCTCAATTTGGATGCCGTGTATTTGTAGGGGTTTGATTTATCGAACCCGGGCGCGATAAATCAAACCCCTACAACATAGAATAATTGTATCCTACATGTAATTGGAGCACTATCAAACTGGAGAATGGGTTTTCTTATCGTGCAACGCATTTAGAAATAAGGTTCTCTTCCATTTTGTGTGGGTACTTTTAGATCTCCTCCCCCCTTGAGGGGAGCCTGTCCTGTCGAAGACCCTGAGCGAAGTCGAAGGGACCTTTTCGAAGGAAGGATTAAGGCGGGGGGCATTACAGACGCGTGGTTCTATGCATTCATTGAGAACACGCTAGAATCAAAGCCAAAAACTCATCATCTCATCCCCACCCACACCCTTCCCCTTCAGAGGGGGAGGGCAAAAAGAGATTTACCCACACGAAATGGAAGAGAACCAGAAACAATATTTACGGGAGACTGATCGTTGAACGGGAGGGTTCCTCATCAATGACCTGCGCATATTCCGTCCCCGGAGGAGGGGAGGGGAAAGGAATTTCCATCATCATCCCCGCCTATAACGAAGAGGCGATGATCGGCCGGACGCTGGAATCACTCTGCGATATGGGCGGCGTGGGTGAGATTCTTGTTGTGGACGGTGAGAGCTCCGACCGGACGATCCAGATTGCCCGCTCATTCCCGGTGCGGGTGATCGAGGCCCCGCGCGGGAGAGCCGTTCAGATGAACAGGGGCGCTGAGGCTTCGCGCGGGGAGGCGATCCTCTTTCTGCATGCGGATTGTCGCATTGAGCCGGAAGCGATCGGGCATATCCAGAGTGCGATTGCGCAGGGCTTCGCGGGGGGGTGCTTCAGCCAGAGGATTGACTCGCCCCGCATTGTGTACAGGTTCATAGAGACCTCGGGGAACTTGAGGGCAAGGCTGTCAGGCGTTTTTTACGGTGATCAGGGAATTTTCGCGCGGCGGGATGTTTTTTTTGAAATCGGAGGATTCGAAGAGGTCGAGCTGTTCGAGGACGTTCTCTTCAGCAAAAAGCTCTCGGCCGCAGGGAATGTCATCATGCTGCGCGAAAGAATAATTGCTTCCCCCCGCAGGTGGGAACGGACCGGCGTGGTGAAGACAACACTCCTCTACTGGCGTGTGACCGCGGGATTCATACTTGGCGTGAACACGCGACGGCTCAAGAAACTGTATAGGGACGTGAGATAAACTCCCGCCTTTCCTCACCCGGGGGGAAGGCTTACTCTCTTACGAAACAGCCGGCAACACGGTCAACGGAAGATCCCGTTACAATAGCGTCAATCAGCTATATATTTATCGAAGAGTTCCTTTTTCCAGTACAGCTGGGTGCCCGCGCCCTCAACCGCCGCAATCAATAACATTTCCACCCAGTAAAGTCGATAAAGCCAAGGGTAGTGCATTTCGGAAAGGTGGAAAGAAGTCTACACAAAGCGGAAGAGACACGCCCCCGATATTTTATTGAAAGACAGGTGCTGATAGGATATAAATATTTACTATCTGCATCAAACTGGTAAATTTTCACGACGGCGCGATGGATATCTCCAGCAAGGGAGGGAAGGGAACGGTAGTGACGGTGAGCCTCCCTATCTCTCATAGACGATGAAAAAGAAAATATTGATTGTCGACGACGACCCCACAATGCGCGAAGAGATGGCGGATTCGCTAAAATGTGAAGGTTATTCCACGACGGTCGCCTCCGACGGCCTCCGGGCTATGCAGAGCTCGTTAAATCATGCCAGTACGCGCTCATCTTGCTCGATCTGAAGATGCCCAGGATGAATGGCTTCGAGTTTCTGAGGTGTATAAGGGAGAACGGAATCAAATCGAAGGTGATAATATTAACGGGGATGCCGCTCGGCAGCCGACTTCCCTCGGAGGAAAGCATTATCAGCGCCGCGGATTACAGGAAACTGCTTCAGATGGCGGATGATGTGATCGGAAAGCCCTGCGACCTGGCAAAACTCCTCGCGAGGATTAAAGAATTATCGGCATAGGCGTACTGAGTTTGAAGGTGTGAAAAATGCGGATTCCGATCCCGTGATGTGCAGCATCGGTTGTAAGGGCCACGTTTATCGAGCCCTACGGGTCGGGTCGGATGAATCCGACCCATACAAAATTCTGGCGAAAGAAATTATTTCACACCTTCTAACTTGATCTCATAGGAATTATTTTATTTTTGGCTCAACCTGTTGATTCCAAATGGATTGCTTTTAGGAGGGTGGGAGCTATAGCTTGTACATTAGCGTTGTCATCCCTGCGTAGGCAGGGATCCAGTTTGAAATATGTAGATACTAATTCCCGCTGGAGTTTACCCTCGTGAAAACGGGGGCGGGAATGACAATGTACTGAGAATAACAGTATCAGGGTAATGCCGGTACTTTCAGTGATCTCAGCGATCTCAGTGGTTAAAATAGTCCGCGCGAAGCGCGTTAAGTTCATCTATTCATCAACTCGAGATCAGGTCGGTCTCCATGTTTGATAACACATTGAATTGTAGGGGCCTGATCCTTCGGCAAGGTCCCTTCGACTTCGCTCAGGGTCTTCGACAGGACAAGTTTTATCAAGCCCGTTTTTAACGTGGGTTCGATGAATCAAACCCCTACAATAGGGAGATGAATAATCCAGGCTACGCCGTTACCAGAGGGGAGGCAACGATGAGAAAATTGCTTCTAAAATCAGCGGCCGTCGCACAGGCGGCGCTGTTGATCTCCCTGCTGTGCATTCCCGCGGTCAGGGCGCAGGAAGGCGGGGCGGGGGCACCCGCGCCGGCGATGAGCCCGGCCGCGGTCAAGGCGCCCGCCGCGCCGATGCAGCCTGTGGGGGTGCCCGGTGTTCCCACCAAGGGAAGCGCCGTGAAACAGATGCAAAAACCGGTGAAGTGGGGCGGCTGCACGAGCGCGTGCCCGGCGTGCCTGAGAACATGCGAGCTGAACGTAGGCCATTACGGACCCCACCAATGCTCCCAGGGGCACACCTGGTACTGAGCCGCGCAAAGCGCCCGCTTCCGAGGATCGGAAATTCCTGTAGTAGCTCAATCACATTCAGCTATAGATATTCTATGTTGTAGGGGCGCGATTCATCGCGCCCGGGTTCGATAAACGTGTCCTGAGCACTTCGGCTGCGCTCAGTATAAACTCGGCCGGAGGATCGAACCCCTATAGCCTATGGATGGCAGAAAGGGATAAAATCCCTATTTTTTCGCACCTTCTGACTTGTTACAGGACACATTACCTAACTTATTGCAGCCGTCCCCGGATGCACGGAGTTCCACATGCGTCCCTGGGCGTAACTGCAGACAGGGCGAAGCAAATGACTGCCGCCCGGTTTCATCCTACTCGCGTAGATCGGCCTGACGAAGTTGCCGGAGCTGTTCCCGGAGCTGCTTGGCGGTTTCGGTGTCCCCCGCGTAGTCTGCGTCCCTGATCTGTTGAGTCAGGCTCTCCTCTTCACTGCGCCTCTCTGTCGCCTTGTCCCACTTCTTCTGTTTTTGATCCGGTTTTTCGCCCCTCTCAGAAGCGGCTTTTCCCTCTTGTCGAGTCTCTTTATCCATCCCCGCGGAATAAGAGATGCCCATTCCTACACACAGGCTGATGGTGCAGACTGCCAATAAGATCGACCATTTCATGGCCGTACCCTCCTTCCTCCCCATGGGGTTTGTGGGCGCACTATTGCATGAATGCTGTAGCAGCTAAAGAATATGAAAACGGCCGCCAATGCGCCAGTTCAATAACTTTCAATGTTTATAGCATAGTTTTTCTCAGCTATAAATACTAAACGCTCTGTACGGGTAAGGGGTCACTTATGGGTGGTATCCATTTTACTTGTCATCCCCGCGAAAGCCTGCCTATGCCGAAGCGGCTTCGCGCAGGCAGGCGGGGTTCCATTATGAAACCTGGATTCCTGCTGGAGTTTACCCTCGTGAAAACGGGGGCAGGAATGACATATTCAGCAATGTACCACCCATAATTGATGCATTACAAGAAATACCATGATCGGCGGACAAGAGCTGCTTGTTATATTCATAGTTACTCTTATCCTCTTCGGCCCGAAGCGGATACCGGAAGTGGCGCGCTTTCTTGCAAAGCTGACGCGTGAGGTGCAGAAGGCCATTGATGAGATCAAACGGGAGATCAGCGGGAATGATAAGTTTGGAGGGTAAGATTACTATGCAACCATCATGGGTCCTCTCGCCCACAGCCCATGATGGCATAGCATGCGGAGTGTTCGATTATTGAACACTACTGTTCAAGAATTGAACAGTATGCATTTTTCATCCCCCCTGAGCAGAAATATTCACGCAATAATGGCTTCTATAACTCGTTGAATATCAATGGATAGAAGATATTTTCTCTTTCTTGGATAAATTAGCTCTATTTGGCATGAATCTTGCTAGTTAATTCCGTAGTATATCAGTTGCAATTGCTTGATTTGATATTGTCATATAATGTTTTAAATTATATGTAATGCGAGACAGAACTTTGCACAATGTGTGGGAACCAAAGGGAGAAAAGGCGATGAATGCACAAAGTTCTTTCGTTTGTCGGACGCGTGCTGTAAGGCTGTTTGAAATAAGATCGCTGGCACTGCTCCTTATAACCATTTTCACTCCCACATTTTTCCTTTCATCCGACGGATACTCGCAAGAATCGCTTCCTCTCGTATGGGATATGTTCCGTTGCAATGCGCGCCACGAAGGCAAGATTGGGGCGGAAGGACCTACGGATGTCATGCTGAAATGGAGTTATCTAACCGGAGCGCCTATAACCTCGTCTCCATCGCTCGGTTCCACTCACACAATGGCGGACACAGCTCTTGTGGGATCTCAAGACTCTCGCCTCTACAGTGTCCGTTCCGGTGCGCTTGACTGGAGTTATGAAATGGGAGGAGAAGTGAACTCCTCTGCGGGGATTTATCATGACTATGGAGGAGATTGGTTGTATGTAGGTTCTGATGACAAGAATATTTACAACCTATTCCCTCTCGGTTTCAGCGATGATGAAAGATTCTGGTGGAGTTATGCAACAGGTGGAAACGTATCCTCTTCACCGGTGGTCAGCGGAACAGCTAGCGTCTATATCGGTTCTGAAGATAGCGCCCTTTATTGCTTTCACTTTGATCAGTTTATCTGGAGCTACCAGACGGCGGAAGCCATCACCTCCTCGCCGGCAATTGCCTCGGATACGGTATATATCGGTTCCGAGGACAACACCCTCTATGGCCTGTCGGAGAACGGTACGCTCTTTTGGAGTTATGTGACTGACGAAGACATATCTTCTTCGCCGGTGGTGAGCGCAAAAGACACCATTTACATTGGCTCCGCAGACGCCAATTTCTACAGCATTAATTCTAACGGCACACTTGCATGGACCTACCAAGTGGGAGATGCCGTCTCTTCTTCCGCCGCGATTGGCACGGATACGGTCTATATTGGTTCGGATGACAAAGCGCTCTACAGCTTGTGGCAGGATGGCACGCTCAATTGGAGTTATGTAACCGACGGGGCAATCTCTTCTTCGCCGGCGTTGACCGGTACGGATACCGTGTACATCGGTTCTACCGACAACGTCCTCTACAGCCTCAATTCGTCAGGCGGATTGATATGGAGTTATGAGACGTCAGAAGCCATTTCATCATCGGCTGCCATCAGCACAGATACGGTGTACGTTGGATCGGAAGACGGTGCGCTCTATGTATTCACCCAGGCAGTGTCCACCCCTGAGGAGACGCCCACCAGTACCCCAACGGCCACGATAACCGCAACACCCACGGAGACGCCCACAGCCACTGAAACGGCCACGATAACCGCAACGCCCACGGAGACACCTCCGGCCACTGATACCGCTACCATTACCCCAACAACTACGGAAACGCCTACGGCCACTCCAACAGCCACTGTTACTCTCACACCCACAGCCACTCAAACAGTCACGATTACTCCGACGCCCATTATTGCACCCACACGCTCCCCGACACGGCAACCAACGGAGGGGCCCTTATCGACCATTACACCGACACCAACGGAATTGCCCACGATAACACCTACGGTCGTGGCAGAGGTAATGGCTAACAGCGGGTCGATAAAAGCCGGGGATAATCTCGTGGTGAAGTTCAAACTGGATATTTCCATCGGGCGTTCTTTCGTGGCGTATGCAGTGATTTTTATGCCGAACGGCGGGATTCTCGATATGTTCACGCTGAAGGCGGTGGATGTGAAGAAGCCGGCGGCGAGGATGTCCGGCATGAGCGCACCGTTTGAAACCACGCTCCTATCGGTGGTCATCCCGCCTACCACACCGGGACGCTACGAGTTCGCGGTTCTGTTTTTCGATTCGAGTATCCCGATCAGCAGCAGGAGCCAGGCCTTTCTCGACGTGAGCAGTTTCGTAACAGTCCAGTAATAACGGGGACATGGCCGGATCATAGTAACCGAGCATCGTTGCTCAGCTTCGTAGTAAACATGCGTATTTCCAGCCCCCGTGTAATAGGTTGGTCTGGAGGGCATTTAGCCTGGATTATTCACGAGGCGCCCGTAGTAAAAGGGGCATAACCACTGAGGGCATTGAATATACTGAATGTTTGGACGCAGATTTGCGCAGATGAACGCAGATTAACAAAAGAAGCAGCATGAACCCTTGGAGTTTTCACCTCACACTGTCTTTGTATCTGAGTGTTCTTCGTTCATCTGCGTCCTGAATAGCGATTAGGATATCAATGGGATAGTTTTTTGAACCGTTCAGTGTCCTCAGCGTCTTCAGTGGTTAAAAGCGTGTAGTCTGTTGTGCTATTGGGCAGGTATGTCAGTTTTGAGTTGGTGAATAGATCAGGCTAGTGTCGTGTCCCATAAATAGCTTTACAAAGTCGTGTCATTGCGAGGAGCGAAGCGACGAAGCAATCTGTTGGAATGCAAGGAGATGAGATTGCTTCACGTTCGCTCGCAATGACAAACATACGCAAGATATTTATGATACGACACACTAGTTTGATTTTCCTCTTTGTGAAACTTGACCTTATAAAGGCGGGAAGCGGGGATCCAGTATGAAACCTGGATTGCTGCGGGACTTGTTTCTCCTGAAAACGGGGGCAGGAATGACATATTCAGCAATGTACCACCCATAAGTGATGCATTACACCAGGCTGAATTTGCATTGTATTTTTTGTTCTTGTTTGATACTTTATCAGATGACAGTTGAGGATGTGAGTGGGTGGAATTAACAGGGGATGCCTTAAAAAGGAGGCAAGTAGATGAAAGCAACAGGTTCTTCGCGTCGTCCTGATCGTGTCAGGAAATTGAATTCACCGAGGTTTTTCTCCAGCACGCTCGTTGTTATGCTGGCCGCTGTAATTGGGTTGCTCGCAACCGGCTACTTACAGGATGCGTGTGCCACCATATGGCCGATGTTCCGCAACAATGAATCCCGTCAGGGGAAAACAGACGCTCCGGGGCTTACGAACCCTGTTTTTATATGGAGTTATACAACAGGCGCCCAGCTATACACTTCTCCCAGCCTCGATTCTGCCCAAACAACGTATATTGGATCCAGAGATTCTCATTTCTACGGTCTTGATTCTATAGGTGCGCTCGCGTGGAGTTACCGGATGACGGATGTAATTCTTTCTTCAGCAGCAATAGGCACGGATAGTATATATGTCGGATCGGATGACAACATCCTCTATAGCCTCAACGCCGCAGGCGGGCTCGTATGGAGCTACGATACGGCAACGGCCATAAGCTACTCCTCACCCGCACTGAGCGCAACAGAGACAGTGTATGTTGGCTCGGATCCGATGCTGTACAGCATCAACTCTGATGGCGCGCTCGCGTGGAGCTACGAGGCTGCAGAGATCATTGCCTCTTCACCCGCACTCAGTGCGAATGCGGATAAGGTATATATCGGATCGGATGACAACACCCTCTATCGCCTCAACGCCGCGGGCGGGCTCGTATGGAGCTATGATGCGGCAGGGAACATAAGCTCCGCACCAGCCCTCAGCTCGACTGATACGGTGTATGTTGGTTCAATTGGGGATTCCAACTTCTACAGCATTAACTCCGACGGCTCACTGGCATGGAGTTACCTGATTGATATGACGGTCGTAGTTTCTTCGGCTGCGGTCGGCACCGATACGGTATATATAGGTTCGGATGACAATAACCTCTACAGCCTCTGGCAAGACGGCAGGCTCTACTGGAGCTTTACTACGGGCGACTTCATAGTATCGTCACCCGCGCTGAGCGGGACTGACTCCGTATATATAGGCTCTGCGGACAATAATCTCTACTGCCTCAGCTCGACAGGCGCTCTCGTGTGGAGTTACGAGACGGGGAATGCAGTTGAATCATCTGCCGCGATCGGTACCGACACGTTATACATCGGCTCAAGCGATAATTCCCTGTACGCGTTCGCCCAGGCGACCGACACGCCCACAGAGACGCCGACGGTGACGCCGACGGCGACTCCCACGGACACGCCGACTATAACCCCGACGCCCACGGAGACCCCGACCCAGACACCCACCCGCACCCCGACCGATACACCGACCATCACGAATACACCGACCATCACGAATACTCCGACCATAACGTCTACGCCGACGAATACACCGACCATCACAACGACGCCGACGATTACATCAACCGTTCTTCCGCCAGAGACGCCGACATCCACGCCGCTGCCCACGGCCATGGTCTTGGTCAGTAACCCCGTAGTGAATCCCGGGAGTACGCTTACGATAGGTTTCTTACTGACGAAAACCATCACAGGGCCCCCCTTCAATGCGTGGGCGATAATAATTCAGCCGAACGGGGTGGTTCTGGACATGTTCACATTGAAGCCGGTGAATCTGAAGAAGCCGGATGCGAAGGCGCGCGGGCTATTAGCGCCGCTCTTTGCGCCGATTCTCAGGGCGATTGTTCCGAACGCGCCGGGCCGCTACGAGTTCGCGGTTCTGTTCTTCGATCAGAATATCAAGACGATCAAAAGCAGAAGCCAGGCGTTCCTGGATGTGAGCAGTTTCGTCACGGTCCAGTAGCCGTAGCGCAACGGGCGGACTGGGCATAGGGTGTGAGTGCCTCGCCCCTTACGAGAGGACTCGAGGCAGCCGGAGACGTTTTCCGGCTGCCTTTGTTTTAAAAGCGTTTCGATCTCACAGAACCTACGATGGATAATCAGCTCGCAAAGATCATCCGGTTTGGCATCATTATCATACTGATCGCTGTTCCCCTCATCTATTCCAGTTACACACAGAATTCTTTCGGCACCCCCAAGAAGGCATTCTTCGAAATCAGTATGGCTGTTCTCCTCACGCTCTTCGCGATCCAGATCGTTACATCCCCGGAGCGTTTCATCTCTCAGAGAACCCCGGTAGACCTTCTCGTCCTTGCGTGGCTCGTCTGGAATGCGCTTGGGTGCCTCTTTTCCATCGACCGCATGGAGAGCATGCGCGAGTTCGTCTACTTGACCTGTCTCGTGGGCTTTTTCTTTATCGTCACGCGGAATATGAGAACACGGGGACAGGCGCTGTTCATGATGGGTGCCATCATCGGACTTGGCATACTCGAATCCGTGTACGGTATCGCCGAGCTCTTCGGCGCCAAGTTGCTGTTTGAATCAAACATCAAAGGATCTATTCCTGTGGGGGAGTCGGCACTGTGGCGTTGGAACATCCTCGGCACATTTGGAAACGCCAACCACCTTGCGAGCTACATCGTCCTGACATGCCCTCTCCTTCTTGGGTATGGCAGGCTCTGGAAGGGGGAGTGGAGGTACATTCTGTTGCTGTGCCTTGTCGTTACCTTCGCCTGCGTTGTGCTCACCGGTGCGAGGGGATCGATGCTGGCCGGCATCATCGGCCTTTCGATCCCTATTATCTGGAGCTATTACAAGGGGATCCGATTTGATACGCGGCACGCAATGGCTGCGGTCGCCATGCTCGTCGCGCTGCTTGCGGTGGTATTCGTGATAAAGCCTAACATTGGCAGAGACATTGTCACCCGTATAAAGAGTTCATCGCCTTTCGGCAAGGGCGGCTCTGTACAGTTCCGCCTCCTCACCTGGGGTGTCTCGATGCGTATGGTCGAGCACCGGCCCATCTTCGGCAGCGGGCCGGGGACCTACAAACTCCTTTTCCTCCCCACACTCGCAGAATATCTCAAGGGCGGCGATCCGTTGTCGGTCTGGGGCTTCATGCAGAAGATGAACGAGCCGCACAATGAATTCATACAGTCGGCTGTCGAAACGGGGATTCCGGGCCTCGCGCTCCTCCTCATATTCCTCGTCGGGGCCATGCGCGCCGGTTTCCGCGCGCTGAGCAAACTGAAACCGCCTGATGATTTTTTTATCATCACAGCGATCGCATGCATCATCGGCGTCCTTGTCGATGCCGCTGCATCCATCTCATTCCATGTTGTCCCCACCTGCATCGCTTTCTGGGCCACCCTGGCATTTCTCTCCTCATCGCCACGCGGCGTACCTCCTGCAAATCGGCGACCTTCACGTCCTGTTCCCCGCCCTCCCTGGCGCTGGGCGGTTGCGGCGTACCTTGTCGTGTTCTCCTACATTGCGTTCTGCAACGCACTCAACGACATGGCGTTCGAGCGCGCCTTCAAGCAGGGGACGATCGCCACGAGTGCGAAGCGGTTTAACGATGCCTTAAAAGCATTCGGCAAGGCCATGAAGATTATGCCCTCTTCGGGACAAATGAAATTCTACTACGGTTCCACGCTCATACAGCTCGCCCGCTACGAAGAGGGGATCAAGGTTCTCAAGGAGAGCGAGCGGAACTTCGAGGACATCTACCTCCGCAAGAACCTGGGTGTCTCGTACGAACGACTGGGGCAGCCGGAACAGGCAGTTGCGGAGTATCAGAGGTGGAGGGAGATGGGTATTGGATCAGACGAGGCCAACAACCTCATCGCGCTTATCCGATACCACCAGGGGAAGGTCCCCGAGGCCGAACAGCTTTTCAGGGAAACCCTGAGGGTGCGCCCGACCGACTGGACAGCCTACTCGAACCTCAGCGCAATCCTTCTGGATTCGGGGCGTTACGATGAGGTAGTGCAGACCTTAAACCCGGGGTCCGGGTTCAAAACCCCTGAGGCATACACGCTTTACGGCGTGGCCCTTCTCAAGTTGGGGCGTTCCGAGGAGGCAGAACAGAACTTCCGCCACACCCTCTCGCGGAGTCCCCGCTCGGTCAAAGCGCGCAACAACCTTGCCGCCATGCACTACATGGCGGGGAAGAAAGATGAGGCGATACGCGAATGGGAAGAGGTGCTCGCGATGGACCCCGGGAACGCGATCGCAAAAAAGAATATCGAGTTGGTCAAGAACTCTAAAGGGTCGACGGTTGAGGTGAAAACGGATTGACGCGGTGGGGAGGGGGCTCTCCACGCAGTATCGCCGCGATATTGAGGGCCGCTATCTCCGCCATCCGCGACCTCGTTTCAAAACTCGCGCTCCCGATGTGAGGGAGCAGAACGACATTATCGAGATTCCGCAAGCCTTCCGACAGTTTAGGTTCGTTCTCGTAGACATCCAATCCCGCCCCCGATATTCTCCCCTCGCGGAGGAACCTTACAAGAGCCGCCTCATCCACGACCGGGCCGCGCGAGGTATTGATCAGGTATGCGCTTTTTTTCATGCGCGAGAGTTCCCTCTCGCCGATGAGGTGGCGGGTCTCCGGGAGCAGCGGAACGTGGAGCGAGACGAAGTCCGATTCTTCGAGCAATCGGTCGAGCGGAGCCGGTTCCGCCCCTAGCTCTTCTTCCAGTGCGTGGTTCCTGTGAGGATTACAGTAGAGAATTCTCATGGCAAAGCCCCTGGCCCGCCTGGCCACCGCCATTCCGATCCTGCCCGCGCCCACAATGCCGAGCAGCTTCCCATGCACGTCGCCGCCGAGCAGGAGCATCATCTCCCAGCCCCGGAAGAGCCCATTCCGCGTGAAGCGATCCGCCTCCGCTATTCGGCGGGCAACGGAAAGAATGAGGGCCCAGGTGAGGTCCGCGGTTGTTTCGGTGAGGACGTCGGGGGTGTTTGTCACGAATATGCCGCGCGCGGCAGCAGCGTCAAGATCGATGTTGTCGTAGCCGACGGCGCAGTTGGCGATTCCACGGAGGAGCGTCGCGCGCTCAATCAGTTCCGCATCGATCCTATCGGTCAGGAGGCAGATGAGACCCTCTTTCCCGGCCAGCGCAGAGATCAGCTCAGCTTTGGGGAGGGGATGGGGCCGGCTATTGATTTCGAATTCGATCCCCTCGCGCCTCAGGAGTTCCAGGCCGCGCTCCGGGATCGGTTGGCTGACGAGCACCCGCGCTGACATGGCTGCTCTATACCTTGAGATCCTTCAGGATTGCCTTGATGAAACGGATGAAATCTCCCTTCACCCGCCGTGTGGTCTCGATCACCTCGGCGTGGCTCAACGGCTTATCGAGAATGCCCGCCGCCAGGTTGGTCATACAGGAGATACCGAGGATGCGCATGCTCATTTGGCGGGCGACTATGACTTCAGGGATGGTGGACATGCCGGCCGCATCGGCGCCGATGAGGGCGTACCCCCTGATCTCTGCGGGTGTCTCGTAGGAGGGGCCGGAAGAGGCGAGGTACACACCTTTCTGGATGCGTATCCCCTCGCGGCGTCCGACCTTCTCCGCGAGAGTGAGAAGGTCCCTGTCGTAGGCGCAGCTCATATCCACAAAGCGGGCGCCGAGCTCATCGGCATGCTCGCCCCGGAGGGGATCCTGTTTGAAATTGTTGATGTGATCGGTGATGAGCATGAGATCCCCGACCTTGAAGCTGCGGTTGAGCGCCCCGGCGGCGTTGGTGACGATCAGCACCTGGGCCCCGAGGAGCTTCATTACGCGGACCGGGTAGGTGATATCCATGAGCGAATGGCCCTCGTAATAATGGAAGCGGCCCGACATCGTGACGATTCTCTTGTTGCAGAGGGAGCCCAGGACAAGCTCGCCCGCATGCCCCTCGACGGTGGCCATCGGGAAGTGGGGGATATTCTCATAGGATATCTTCACCGGGTTCTTGATGTCGCGGACGAGCGCGCCCAAACCCGATCCCAGGATGAGGGCGACCTGCGGCTGTATGTCCGTGACCGCGTGGATATAGTCTACCGACTGCCTCAAATTTCTCAGCATCTTTTTCATCTTGACCCTCCCTTTCCCCTTTGTGTTGGTGCCTCGCGCGTTCCCTTCGCCACTTCGTGCGTTCCGAGCTCCTCCTTAACCTTCTCCTCTTCCGCGCGAAGTTTTCCGAATGAGACCCCTTCCCGCCAGAGGCAGATCCCCCCGAGGATTGTGATGAATATGTATTGCGACGCATGGGCAATTATGGCGCAGCCGAGTGCGACGCTTTCCGGATAATGAAACGCCTCCAGCACCTTCCGGTAGACGGCGTGGAAGGAGCCGACATATCCGGGGATGGGAGCCATTACCGCAACGGCGAGCGCACAGACAAGAAATGCATAGCCCGCCGGGATCATGCGCACGTCAAATGCGAGGCACAGGTAATAGTACGTGAGCACGATGGAGGCCCACACGAACACCGAGTGCATTACGATAAGCGCGACTTGCCCGAGATCAGTGAGCACGTTGAGTCCTTTTAAAAATGAATCGATGAACGCGCAGGTCTTTTGCGCGGCGCTGCTCGAGAACTTTGTGAGGAGCCGATGAACGCCTCGCTGCACAGGGACGGAGTAAAGCCGGGCGAAGATGAGAGCGATGAGGATCGACCCGTAGAGCACCACGAGCACCAACCCCCACTTCTTCCACATCGTCTCCAGTGTCATTGAGAACAAAAGAAACGCAAAGATCGCCATCACGCAGAGCGCATCAAAGAGGCGCTCCAGGACCACCGTTGCCAGAACCGTGCTGACGCTCACCTTGTACTTCTTGCCGATGAGCATTGCCCGGATGAACTCGCCGCCGCGCGCGGGCAGGAAATTATTGGCCATGAAGCAGATATTGAGTGCGGAAAAGAGATCGAGGAATTTGATCTCCTTCGTCGGGCGGAGGAGGCACTGCCAGCGGAAGGCCCTGAAGATCATCGATACGAGAACGAAGAGCATCGCCGGGACGAGCCACCGGTACTGCGCGTGCGAGAGGGTTTCGCCCAGTTCTCGGAAGTTGATTCCCCAGAATGCCACGAGCAGACACGCGAGCGCGAGTATCACTCCTACGATCGCCCTGGTGTACCTCTTCATAACGCCTCCCGCATTGCCCTGCTACGACCCGCAGACCACGCGGGTGAGAAGCAACATAATTTGACCATGATACCATCCGGGGCAATGGATGCAAAATGAAATCCCTTATCGATAGTAAGGGGTCACTTATGGGGGGTACATTGCTTAATATGTCATTCCTGCGAAAGCAGGAATCCAGGTTTCATAGTGGATCCCCGCTTTCGCGGGGATGACAAGTGAAAGGGATACCCCCCAAGACTGACCCATTACTATCGATAGTGGATCCATTCGACTAGGAGTCTCGTTTTTCTACGCTGTAGGGGCGTGATGATCACGCCCGGGTTCGATCCTTCGGCTGAGTTTATACTGAGCGCAGCCGAAGTGCTCAGGACAGGTTCATCGAACCCCTGCAAATCAATGCTTTCCAAACTGGACCACCGCCCCCCTTATCCAATAGCGGCTCCTGGAGCTGCGCTGAACTTGTCCTGAACGGAGCAAACGGATCCGACCCTTATCGTAGGGCCCGCCGCAGGCGGGAATCGATCTCCCTCTAGCCTGGATTATTCATGAGGCGACCGTAGTAAAAGGGGTATAACCACTGAGGGCACTGAATACACTGAATATCTGGACGCAGATTTGCGCAGATAAACGCAGATTAAAAACAGTAGCTAGGGACTAGTAGTTAGGAATTAGGGAAAGTGAAACTGAAAGGCGGTAGCGGGATATCAGTAGCCGGGTGCTAAGGATAATGTCCCAGAGATAGAGCATTCTCCCTACTACCTAACTACTAACCCCTAGCTACTATTCTTTTATGAAGATCAGTTATGTCAGTTTTGAATTGGTGAATAGATCAGACCAGGGATCTTCATAATCCAAAAACTTAACAGATGAGACAAGTTGTTTGAGCTCTTCACAAAGAGTTAAAGAGTAAAAGATGGAGAGTGTATGTTTCTATCTTTTGGCAGGCAATCCAGGTCGTACCTCGTTACCTCTTTTACTCTTCGTTGCATGGCATTTTCTTGATCAAGAACTCCACACATGATTCTGGTTTTCAGGAAGGGCAAGTTGACTCCTTGTCGGTTTGAGGCGGTGCTTCGCTAGCTTATGGATTGCAGAAAGGGATTAGATCCGGAATTTTCCCGCACCTTCCGGACTATTATTTCCCAATTTAATTTCCTTTATATATTTTTGGTGTGCTACTATTATAGTGTATCGGCATTCAGGCCAAGAAAGGAGGAGGCCGCACAGGATGAAACCTGATGACCGCTATGGGACGTATGAGGATTGGGAGGATGATTCAGAACGGATTGAGAAAATCAGAAAGCCGCCGAAAGGGAAGGGCGTGACTCCCAGGGGACCTGAGCCTTCTTCTCCAAGGGGGTTTTCATTAAAAAAGAACAGACAGTATCGAAGACCTGACAAATTTTAATTCATAGAGACGGTGTATTTCATTCTCCGCGCCGTTGATGATCCGCCGTCCACGGCTCTGCATCAACGGTTCGCTGAGTTTGAGTGAGCTGGTCGACCTTCTCACAGCGTCGCGTGCAGCCTTTTTTGCGCCACAAAGGGAAGAGGAATCATCGAAAGACATGGCGGTGACAGAGAGGTCTTCTTACAGGGCACCACGCTCGAGCGCAGGTGCTTTTTTATTCTGGCCGTATTTTTCTGATACATTAGAAGGGGAACCGGTGTGATCATCCTGGCCAAGCTTTTGGGCGCGCTATTTCTTGGATGGGGCATCGGCGCGAATAACTCAGCGGATATTTTCGGGACGGCGGTAGCCACCCGCTCCATTCGCTATAAAACCGCCATCTTGCTCATCGCCATTTTTGCCACCCTGGGCGCGGTTGTGGAAGGCCCCTCGCTTTATCACAGCTACACCTTCTCTTCAACAATAACGATGACCCTTGCCTTTGCGGCAACCATGAGCGCCGCACTCACCATCTGCGTCCTCACCTACCTGAGCCTGCCCGCCTCCGCATCTCAGGCAGCCGTGGGCGGTGTTATGGGAATCGCAATATGGTCGAGCGGCATGGGGGGCGCCGATTGGGACAAGCTCGCCGTATGGGCCTGCTGCTGGGTGCTGTGTCCCATCGGCTCCGCGATCATCGCGTTCATGTTCATGAAACTCCTCGGGCCGCTGATCAATCGATTCGTAAGAAACATCGAGCTCCTCAACTTCTGCTACAAGGTCGGATTCATTGTTATCGGATGCTATGCCGCATATACGCTCGGCGGCAACAACGTAGTCGTAACCACAGGCCCGTTCTTCCAGGCCGGTCTCTTTGGCGATCGCTCCCTCTATTGGCCGGCAGTCATCGCTGCTGCCATTGGAGGGGTGAGCATTGCGACGGGCGCGCTCACCTACTCAAAAAAGGTGATGAGGACCGTCGGGAACGAAATAACGGCGCTCGACCCGTTCTCCGCCCTCGTCGCTGTTTTTTCGCACGCACTCATCCTCCATCTCTCCACGCACTTTCACATTCCTGTTTCCTCCGCGCAGGCGACTGTGGGGGCCGTCGCGGGGGTGGGGGCGTCGAAGGGGATACGGACGTTGAATTCAAGGATACTCTTAACCATTTTCGGGGGATGGGTTCTAACGCCGCTTGTATCGGGGCTCCTCGCATTCGCGCTGGCGTCGTTGGCTGCACTACATTTGTGAGCAGTCGATGTTGATGATTTTGTAATGGGTCAGTCTCGCAGGGTCGCAAATCACATCTCCTCCCCCCTTGAGGGTGAGGGTGGGGTGTGTGTTGCCTCCAATAACTGACCCCTTACATGATTTTGATAAAAATATTGCGCTGCCCGTCCCGGAAATAGTATAGTGTGCGCAATCCGGAGGGACAGACGTGTTCACACTGTTAGGCGGACTCTTCCTCGGCTGGGGAATCGGGGCCAACGATTCTGCGAATATCTTCGGTACGGCCGTCGCAACAAACTCAGTGCGCTTCAGGACAGCCGTCATCCTCATCGCAATCTTTGCAGTCGTGGGTTCCGTGGTTGAGGGCCCCAAGCTCTACCCTGGCTATAGATTTGCCGAGGAAGGCACGATCACGGTGACCATGTCCTTCGTGTGCACGTTCGCCGCTGCCCTCACCGTGCTGGGTCTCACCTATCTGGGTCTCCCGGTATCCTGCTCTCAGGCAGCCGTGGGGGGCATTATGGGTATTGCCATACTCTCCAGCGGCATTGCCGGCGCACAGTGGGGAAAATTGGGAGTCTGGGCCTGCTGCTGGGTTCTGAATCCGATTGGCGCAGGAGTAATCTCCTTTGCTGCGGTGAAAATCATTGGCGCTTTCCTCAACCAGTACGTGACAAGGGTTGCGATGCTCGACAGCATCTACAAGGTGGGCATGATCATCTTCGGCTGTTACGGCGCCTACAGCCTGGGAGCAAACAATGTCGTGGTAAGCACGGGACCGTTTTACCAGGCGGGTTTCTTTGGCGATCCAACCCTCCACACATCGGCGATTTTGGCGGCGGCGGTGGGAGGGGGATGTATCGCCATCGGCGCGCTCACCTACAGTAGAAAGGTGATGATGACAGTGGGGCAGGGTATTACCGCGCTCGATCCTTTTTCCGCCCTCGTCGCCGTTTTGGCGCACTCAATTGCCATGCATATCTTCACGGAGTTTCACGTGCCGGTTTCCTCGTCACAGGCCATAGTCGGCGCTGTTGCGGGGGTGGGCCTGACCAAGGGCATGAGAACGATGAACAGGAAAACGCTCTGGACGATTTTCAGCGCGTGGCTGCTCACACCGTTTATTGCAGCGTTTATCGCGGTGGCAATAGCCTATTGTATCAGGATAAGCCGCTAGAACGGCTCAACAGAGGAGGTATCGCCATGTTCTGGGACAAAAAAGAGCAACAGGTAAAGGATTTCATGAAAGAGCACCTGGGCAAGATCAAAGAGTGCCTTCAGGTGTTTGAGAAAACCATCAATATTTATCTTGATGGCAAAGAAGAGGAAGCCAATACGAGCTCTTACAACGTGCACAAAGAAGAGCATGCGGCGGACGAGATCCGGCGCAAGATACTCGCAAAGCTCTCCGAGGGCGCTTTCCTTCCCTTCTTCCGTGAGGACTATATCGGCATCGTGGAGCTTGTGGACAAGATAGCCAACCGCGCGAAAACGGTTACCCAGAACCTGGTTATTGAGTGTCCGAAAATCCCGGAAGAGATGCACGACGATATTCGATTGCTCGCGCACAAGGCTGTCGTTACGATCGAGCCGCTGATTGCACTCTTCGAGGTGCCGCTCCTTGACAAAGAAAAGTCAATGGTGTTGATCCAGGAAATCTCGACCCGCGAGCAGGCGGCCGACGCGATAGAGTTCAAACTCCTGAAGCATCTCTTTAAGGAGAGCAAAATCTCCCTTGCGGAAAAGATCATCATAGGGACCACGATCAAGATGATCTCCGAGGTTGCCGATGCCATTGAGAACGTTGGAGACCGGGTCCAGATACTGATCTCGAAGCAGGCGATATAATTGGTCCATGGCCATATTGGTCGATAGTCGATAGTCCATAGCTACTGCGAAAAGCTATGGACCATGGACTATTCTGGACTATCGACTATGGGCTGTTTTGCGTTACTTCCTCAATCTTCCACGCGAACGCCTTGATTCCCTCCATACCGAGCTGCTTCCTGAGATCCCCCACGGAGCAGAGCAGCTTCTTTGCTGTGGCATCCTCGCAGGCGATGTAGAGGATGTTGTTCCTCCCCGGCCATATGTCGTTGCCGAGGTGGGTCCCCGAGGTCGTGCCCTTCCCGAACACCGCAACGACCTTCGTGTAGTTCTGCAGCTCGCAGCCCTGCAGCGTTTCCATTACCTCATCGTCAATCGCCTCGTTGTAGCAGAGCATCACCATTTTCATATCCTCACTCCGTTCGGATTAGTCCATGATCCATAGAATAGTCTATGGTCCATGGTCGATAGTCCATAGAATAGTCAATGGTCTATAGTCGATAGCTACTACAAAGTGCTATGGACCATAGACCATGGACTATGGACTATCTTGTGGACCATGGACTGTAAGGGCCGGACTGGCCTTTCTCTTCTTCTTTTCATCGCGCTTCTTCAGGTGCGTCTCGAACACCGAGTACAGCGTCGGGACGAAGAGCATCGTGATGAGGGTCGAGACGGTGAGCCCGCCGATCATCGTGATCCCGAGCGGCTGCCATGTTTCAGATCCCTCTCCCCTTGATATGGCAAGAGGGAGAAGACCCACGAGTGTGGTGATGGTTGTGCTAAGCACGGGCCGCAGCCGGTCCCTCCCCCCCATCGTGATCGCCTCCAGCATCGAGTGCCCGCGCGCGCGGAGGATGATGATGTAGCTGATGAGGACGATCGCGTTGTTCACGACGATCCCCATGAGCATCACGAGGGCGAGGAACGACATGACGTTCAGATACGTTCCGGTCAGTACAAAGGCGAGGATGGCGCCCGTGAAGGTGAACGGGATGGCGAACATGATGACGAACGGGTCGAGCAGCGACTCGAACTGCGCCGCCATGACCATGTAGACGAGGAGGGTGCCCAGGATGAGCAGGTAGGTGAGGTTCAGGAACGCCTCGGACTGCTCCTCCGCCTGACCGCCGAAGTTGAGCGAGACGCCCGCGGGGAGGGCGATCTTTTTCATCCCCGTCATGATGTCGTCGCTGACCTTCCCCGTGGAGCGGTTGAAGGTGTTGCACTCCACCCGCAAGACCCTCTCGCGGTTCTTCCTCTCGATCTCCATGGGGCCGAACGTCTCGTAGATCCGTGCGATGTTCGCGAGCTTGATCTGCTTCTGCGTGAACGGCGAGACGACGACGAGGCCCTCGACGTCCTCCCTCTTCGAGCGGGAGGCCTCGTCCAGGCGCACGTAGATGTCGTAGGTGTCGCCCGACTCCCGGTACCGCGTGGCGGACGAACCCTCGATGCAGGTCTTGATGGTGTCCGCGATCGTGCGCATATTGAGGCCCAGCGCGGCGGCCTTCTCGCGATTTACCGCGATGCGAAGCTCGGGCCGCTTGAGCTCGCGGGAGATGCTGACGTCCACCGCCCCGGGCACCTTCTCCATAACCGCCTTGATCTGCTCGGCGACGGCGCCGGTGTCCGCGAAGGAATGGCCGACCACCTCGACCTGTACCTCCTTACCGCCCGTGCCGGAGATGGCGTTCCCGATCGGGTTCCCGGTCGTGAAGTTGGCCTTCACGATCCCCGGGAGATTCTCCGCCTCCGCGCGGACGGCATTGGCGATCTCCTTGATGGGGCGCTTCCTCTCGGTCTTCGGCACGCACTTTACCCCCACCGAGATGACGTGTGAGCCCGACGTGTCGCCGAAGACCGCCCCGATGTCGGAACTCAAGCCGCTCCGGACGTAGATTGAGCGGAGCTCGGGGATGTGCCGGTAGAAGAGATCCTCCACCCTGCGTCCCATCTTCTCCGTCTCCTCGATGCGCGTGCCGAGCGGGAGCTGGAGCGTCGCGTTGATGTCGCCCTGGTCGTCCTCGGGGGCGAACTCGTAGCCCACGAACGGAATGAGGAGGAGGCTGCCGAGGAACACCGCCGTGAAACCGCCGAGGGCGAATTTGCGGCGCGAGAGGCACCATGTAAGGGCCTTTGCGTACCCGCTTTCCCACGAGGTAAACCAGCGTTCCGACATATCGTAGAATCGGTTCAGGAGTCCCGTCGGCGCCGCGCCGTTCGGGGACCCCGGCCCCGGCGCGCTGGCGCGGGGGACGACGCGCATCAGCTTTGAGCAGAGCATCGGGGTGAACGTCACCGCGGTGAAGAGCGAGGCGGTGAGAGTCACCGTGATCGTGATGGCGAGCTCGCCGAACCAGATCCCGACGATCCCCGAGATGAAGAGCATCGGCAGGAAGACCACGACGGTAGTGGCGGTCGAGGCTGCGACTGACAGGAACATCTCGCTGGTCCCGAAGATCGCCGCCTCCCGCGGGCGCCGCCCGCGCTCCATGTGGCGATACACGTTGTCCACGATGACGATCGCGTTGTCCACCACCATCCCGATGGCGATGGTGATGGAGGAGAGGCTCACGATGTTGATCGTGCGCCCGCTCAGGAACAGGTAGATGAAGGCGATGAGGAGCGAAAACGGGATGGTGAGGGCGATGATGAGGCTGGGGATGAACCGCCGCAGGAAGAACCAGACAACAATGATGACGAAAAACCCGCCCTGCCAGACGGTGCTCTTCAGTGAGTTGAGGGAGTTGATGATGTCGTGGGAGGTGTCCATGATGATGGTCATCCGCACGTCGGCGGGGAGGTTCCCCATCAGGGCCGCGAGTTTCTTCTTGATTCTCTCGCTGACCTGCACGCTGTTCGAGCCGATCTGCTTCTGGATCATCATCATCAGCCCGGGGTTGCGGTTGACCCGGACGTCACTCGTCACCTCCTTGAAGCCGTCCTCGACGCGCGCGACGTCCTTCAGGTAGATCAGGTTTCCCTTCCGCTGCCCGAGGATGACGCTGTTGATCTCCGCGGGGGTCGCGAACTCACCCGGGACCCGCACCAGGTAGTCGGTGAGCCCGTACTTGATGCTCCCGGCCGGCTGGGTGAAGTTCTCCTTCTTGAGGATGTCCTCGATCTCGAGGATGGAGAAGCCGTACGCCTCGAGCCGCTTTCGGTCGATCCAGATGTTGATCTGCCTCTGGAGGCCCCCCTGGAGCTGGAGCGTCCCGACGCCGGGGATCTGCTTCAGCTCGTCCACGATCCGCTTGTCGATCATGTCGTAAAGGTCCGGATAGGAGCGGTCGGCGCTGAAGCCGATGAAGAGGATGGGAATCATGGCGGTGTTGAACTTGAAGATGGACGGGTTGTCCATTTCGTCGGGGATGTCGGGGAGAAATTTCTTGGCGCGGTCGATCCGGTCGCGGATGTCGTTGGATGCCTCGTCGAGGTTGGTACCCCAGTTGAACTTCAGGGTGATGAGGGAGAGGCCCTCAAGGCAGCGCGCAAAGATCTTGTCGAGCCCCGGCGTGGTCGCGAGCTGGTTCTCGAGCGGCTCCGTCACCTTCGTCTCCACGTCCTCGGGGTTGGCGCCGGGATAGATGGAGATGACGGTAATGGCGGGGGGCTCGATCTCGGGCATCAGATCGACGCCGAGGTTCATCATGGAGTAGAGGGCGATCACGATGATCCCCGAGAAGATCATCAGGTTCGTGACCGGCTTGCGTACGCCGAATTCAGGTAAGCTCATATCCTCACTCCGTTCGAGATAGTCCATGGTCGATAGTCCATCGTAGAAACAGTCCATGGTTCATAGCTGACACGAAAGGCCATGGACTATCGACCATCGACTATTCTGGACTATTGACTATGGACTAATGTACCCTCAGGCTATTACGCAACGCCTGCAACATTTTGACAATCACTGTTAGCCTGGTAATGGGTCACTTATGGGTGGTATCCTTTTCACTTGTCATCCGCGCGAAAGCGGGGATCCAGTATGAAACCTGGATTCCTGCTGGAGTTTACCCTCGTGAAAACGGGGGCAGGAATGACATATTCAGCAATGTACCACCCATAAGTGACCCCTTACTTAGTGCGCTAGATCATAAGTTCGGTGACGTATTATTTATGCGGCCTTTTCTTTCTGTGAACAAAGAGATAGTTTGTCGAGTAATCGTTTGAGATCCTGACGGGTAAACTTCCATTCGAAAGGTTTAGCGGATTTTTCGTAAT
>JAPLCW010000171.1 GCA_026392015.1 Candidatus Auribacterota bacterium
GCAGCGCTTTTAGCACTTATCCATCTCCTCTGCCAACACTCTGCCTGCGTGAACATCTTGATTCCCTAAAAGACGTCTGATACCCTGATCATAGCCGATAGAAAAGCTTCAAATCGCCATCAAAGTGCGTAAGTCGTGTCATTATTTGACATGCCATTTCCATATTTTCCTATTATACTCGTGCTGGATCCCGTGTTTAACGTCAGGAAATTAATCCATAAACTAATCGTTAGTTTTCCTGATTGTGTAAAGTCATAAGCATTGTTGTTATTAGCATACGCGTACTGCCCCGATACACCTGTTGTATATATTGCTTTATTCAGCTTTCCAGAATTAGTCCATCCAGCAGTATTTATAGTTAAAGAATTATTAGTGGCAGAAGCATCTGCACTTGTCAACCCGCTTCCTTCATTCAAGTTCCAATAACCTACAAGACCATTATTTAAAAATGCAGAACTGTCGCTGACACTCTCCGCGTTCGATTTGCCGTAGTATATGTAGATCGTCTTTGACCCCGCAGGCACCGAAGGAACCTTGACCCAGATCTTCGTCGAATCTGTGCCGATGCCCGACTTGATCCAACAATTGATGAGCGTGACCTTATCGGAATCTGCGAACCTGACGTCAGCGCCATCTGAACGCATTTTTGCAGGAATCAACTCCTGGGTGTTCATGGTAATGAGGACTTGGTAATCCGTCAACGCCGAGCCGGAATTGGAGACGGTAATCGGTTTTCTATAGCCCCATCCAGAGAGCCATATCGGTGTCGATGTTGGTGTTATTGTTGGCGTTGGTGTCGGCGTACCGGCGATGCATACTCTTCCCGTCTGAACCCCCCAACTGCCCGGTTGTGTGCAGAAAAACTTCTTCCCCAACTCAACATTATACGCAGTCGCATCGCACTGGTCGTGTAATGCCTTGATTGCATCACCCAGCTCTCTTGTTGTTTTCATCGTCGAGCCGGGGGCTGCGCCTGGTTCCTGGAAACCACTCTGAACGGTCAGGGCCGAGCCGTTGACCAAATAGTCATACAGATTCTGAAGGGTATACATTCCGCTTCCCAATGATGGGGCACCAGGAGCATCAATGCTGCCCGCAACCACCATTCCGCACAAAGCCGCTGCACCTATCACGATTACGGAAGCCACTAATGTTGCTCTCATCTTTGCTCCCTCCCTTAATTTGGCTGTTTCCCTTTTTATAAAAGCCGGCCTTCCGGGAAAACCGGACAATAATGAAAAGATACCTTTGATAGTTCTCCCTCCGTGCCACCACAACCTGACAATATTAAATTTCCGATCCATACCTGTGGTTCGTTCTGTTAAAATTGCCCCAACTGTCAGGAATACACCCCCTCTTCTGGGACCTCAAACCACAAAAAGATCCTGTTAGTCCATAGTCAAGCTGCGACCCCTAATTGCACTGATGACGCACTACCAAAAACCTTAGCCAGCAAAACATCGGATCTCATCTCGTATCTGGGCTATAAGCTTTGTCCAGACGGTTCCATCGGGCTCCGGCTTAAAGAGCAAGGATCTTCTTACACGAAGATTCGGAGTTATCTCCGCAGGTGGGAAAGCGCGCACAAGTGAACGCCCACCTGCGGATGTCCAGATACAAAGTCCTATCGATTACACCGATGCGTCACGCGGGAATGAGGGGACATGGATCTTCTAGTGAAGTCCGCCACGGCTCCCCCATATTAGCGGACCCAAATTCTCCCCTTTTTACTTGCTGATGCCCCGGGGCAACTGGCGGTCCCGTAGTGGTAGTTGCTATAGTTAAGCCAACACCAACCCGAGACGGGGGGGGCCGGGTCCATGACCCAACCCATCGCGTTGGCATCATTCAAATTTCCGCAGTTAGTAATAGGGCTGGTTCCTGTGACGCTAATACTGCAATCTGGGTGATACGCCTGGGCATTGCGTACTGTGTAGAGTGCTGTCATAGCGTAGTCGCGAATAGTGTCATTGGGAATGCTCGTAAAGTAGAACGTCCCGGTGAGTGCGTAGTCACCTAATTCGTACTTTACGATATTGAAACCCAGGTTACTCCATACTCCCTTATAAACATTGTCAGCATTCGCCGTTGGGTCTGTCAAATTTGTTCCAAATATGGTATTAAAATCTGCCGCATCGTATTGAGTGCTATTACACCTTGTTAGTACTAGGGTCCATCCTCCCCCGTTGGTGGTCATATCGCAGTAGACCGGGAAGGGAGTGGCTGCTCCTGAACCATCGGGGTCAATGGTGTAGGTGCCATCGCCTGCAGCCGGAGTCGCCGTTTTAATGGCTTTACAGGATGCGTAAACGCCATATGGTGTTATTGTCGGTGTTATGGTTGGGGTTGGGGTTGGGGTTGGCTGCATTAACCCGGTCCCCGTCTGCACTCCCCAACTCCCCGGCTGCGTGCAGAAGAACGTCCAGCCTGCCTCAACATGGGCAGCGGTCACATTGCTCTGGGAGAGAATCCCATGGAGGGTGTCGTAAATTTCTTTTGTAGTCTTCATCGTCGGGCCCGGCGCCGCGAGGGGCTCCTGGAAACTGGGGACAGGTGTTGCCTCTATCCCCGAATTCAGGTAGTCATAGATTTGGGAGAGTGAATACATCCCGCTTCCCGCTGACGGGGCGCCGGGTGAATCAACACTCCCGGCAACCACCATGCCGCACAAAGCCGCCGCGAATATCACGCTTAAAGTTATTACCGTCATTCTTTTCATCTCTCATCACTCCTTTGATATGGCTGTTTCCTTCTTATTCTAACCGGCCTTCCAGAAGAATTGAATAATGCTTAAATAACACCTTATTCAGAAACATCTAATTCTGACATCGAAAGCCGAAATATCCAGGATAAAGATTGAACCCCAGAGGCTCCCCAGAGACCTTTTCTCTTCTTACATTTCCTCCGTCCCCACGCTCGCGGTCGGCGCAGGGATTGCAAAAACTGCACGTCCATTTCCATTGTTGTAGAGTTGAGAAATTTCCTGATTTGTAAGACTTCTATTCCAATAGCCTATTTCATCAAGTCCTCCTGATAAATCCTTTGAAAATAGATTTGGGAAACTGCCTGCCTGACCCATTTCACCTGTTTGAGTTTCAGTATCTACTTGAGACCCGTTAACAAATAAATATTCAGTTGTCGCATCCTGTCTAATTGTAATCATATGATAATTTACTGTATCTTCGTTTGTACTGGTATTAAGCGGGTTTGAGAGACCTCCTACTACACAATAATGTCCCCGTGCATTTCCTTCGTGATAATAACAATATGTCCCTGAACCTACCGGTTCTGAAACACCTGTTCGAAAATAATTGGTTTCATTTTGTGATGATTTAACCCACCAATTCATTGTAAATTGAGTTTCACCTGATGCAAACGCACTATTTATTTTGAATTGATTTGATGAACCATCAACTGCAAATCCATGTCCAACTATTCCCGCACCAGTACCTGCTGATGCTGTTCCCGTCAATGTGATATTTCCATAATCAGTTATAACTTTATTATCTGTATCTTCTCCATTGTGATACCATCTTAATCCACTATTTAGAAATTTAGAACTGTCGCTGACACTCCCCGCGCCCGAGTTTCCGTAGTACACGTAGATCATCTTTGACCCCGCAGGCACGGAGGGAACCTTGACCCAGATTTTCGTCGAAGCTGTGTTGATGCCCGATTTGATCCAGCAGTTTATAAGGGTGATCTCATCGGAATCGGTGAACCTGATATCGCCGCCATCTGAACGCATTTTTGCAGGAATCAACTCCTCCGTGTTCATGGTAAGGAGGACTTGGTAATCCGTCAACGCCGAGCCGGAGTTGGAGAGGGTAATCGGTTTCCTATAGCCCCAGCCGGAGAGCCAAACCGGTGTTGGTGTTAATGTGGGTGTTACTGTTGGTGTTATTGTTGGTGTTGGTGTCGGCGTACCTGCGATGCATACTTTTCCCGTCTGAATACCCCAGCTTCCTGGTTGTGTGCAGAAGAATGGCTTGCCCAACGCAACATCATAAGCGGTCGTCGCATTGAGCTGCTCAAGCATCGCTTTAATATCATCCCCGATCTGCCTCGTGCTCTTCATGGTGCTGGCCGTTGGCCCGGACAAGGGTTCCTGAAAACCGCTGCGCACCGTAAGCTCTGTGCCACTCATCAGGTAATCGTACAGGTTCTGGAGCGTGTACATCCCGCTTCCCACTGATGGGGCACCGGGTGAATCAACACTCCCGGCAATCGCCATGCCGTACAAAGCCGCCGTAACTATCATGCTCACTACCACTATCAATCTTCTCATTTTCCTTCCTCCTTTTTCCGCCGTAAATGCGGTTTTGTTTTCTTGCCGCAAGGTTAAACGCAAAGTAATTTTTATCTATTTCTTCTCTGCGTCCTCTGCGCCTCTGCGGCTAAAATACATCCTATCAACGGCATCGGGATTTCATCCGAATTTGCTCGTCGGATGAGATTGAAGTTACTCTCCGGCTTAAAGAGCAAGGATCTTCTTACACGAAGATTCGGATTTATCTCCGCAGGTGAGAAAGCGCACATCGACCGCCCACCTGTGGATGATAGCATACTTCAGGGAACACAGACGCACAATGCATGAGAATCGACCCCGGGAAAAACGGCGCAGTCCTTAGCCACGGCCGACGACCGCACGATGCACCTTGTGGTGTCCCATGCAGGTTGCTTCGACCAAGTCGAATTCTGATAACAATCCCACTCATTTCCCTTGAACTCTCTACAAATGCTGCAGGTCGAATTATCATTCCAGTTCCCCGGCCTACAACTCAACAAGTTGTCTGCACATACTGTGTCGCATGAGTTCCCCCCCGCGGCCGTAAAGAACCAACAGCCGTAGTCGTCAGGATAAGAGAGTTGGGTAGCTCTCCACTTGCCGTCCATCGCCTCGCACCTGGCCTGGCCCCACGTTGGTGTTGGTGTCGGTGTCGATGTTGGTGTTATTGTTGGTGTTGGTGTTATTGTTGGCGTCGGCGTCGGCGTACCGGCGCTGCATATTTTTCCTGTCTGCACTCCCCAGCTTCCTGACTGTGTGCAGAAAAAAGTCTTGCCCAACACAACATCATAAGCAGTCGCGTTGCACTGGGCAAATTTCACCTTGATATCATTGTAAATCTGCTTCGTTGTCTTCATAGTCGGCCCGGGAGCCGCGCCGGGCTCCTGGAAGGCGGGGACAGGAGTTACGTCTATCCCCGAGTTCATGTAATCATATATCTGCGAGAGCGAATACATCCCGCTTCCCGCTGAGGGGGCACCGGGTGAATCAACACTCCCGGCAATCGCCATGCCGCACACACCCGCCGCAAACGTCACGATTACAACTACCACTAATGTTGTTTTCATCTTTGCTCCCTCCTTTAGTTTGGCTGTTTCCCTTTTATATAAACCAGTCTTCCTGGAAGAATTGAATAGTACTATAAAAAACATCACTACTGTCCGGTTATAACATAGACAATTGCAGCTGGTTATCAACATTGGCATCTGCTGTCAGTTGTTCTGACTCTGTAAGTACTTGCAGCAGAGGACGATTTTCGAAAAGGGTTAGGCTCAAAATCTGTACCACTCCTGAGATAAATGAGCATCAAAGGGGATATGCCATGGTTAGCTTGACAGACACAATAATGAACATCTCACCATGGCCCTCAAACCACGACACAGGGTCTCTCTCTCGGGTATTCTCTCTGTCCGATCCTGACTGAACTCTACCTCCTTGAACTTGATAAGGCTTTTGACTCCGATAGAGACATTCATTACCAAAGATTTTGCGACTATATCATTATCCTCGCCAAAACAAAGTGGCGGCAGAAACGAGCTGTGAGAAAGATCAAGAAGATTCTAAGCCGGTTAAAATTAACCTCCCGCTACAAAAAGACTTTTGCCGGTAAAACATCGGATCTCATCGCTTATCCGGAATACAAGATCTATCCCAGCGGCGCAATCGGGATTTCATCCGAATCAACTCGGCGGATAAAAATGAAGTCACTCCCGCTTAAAGAGCAAGGATCTTCTTACATGAAGATTCGGAGTTATCTCCGCCGCTGGCAGGGAGCAATGCGGCCGTCACACGCCCTTGCCAGCAGCTGCTAAAACGATGCACATCCGAGGCTACTAGCCTACCGCACCCACTGGTACGAGGCCACCGTCCAAACGTTGTCGCTGGGAGGAGTACACGGTGAGCCCTGGCTCCCCGCACCGGGCTCGTAAAGGCATCTGTATTGTATATACGTCGGTATCGAAGTAGCAGACCCCGGAGCCCACTCGCCTACCCCGTCATACCAACCCTCCTCTAGCGCCCCATACGTATCAGTCGGCAGACATTTAGCGCGATATGAAAGCCCGTTCTCGTTTTTGCTGCACCACGCCGCGTCGATCTTGTAAGTTCCATCGAATTTGAGTAACCGCTTGAATGTAAAATCACTTATGCGATGCGTTCCGCATGTACCCGCAGTTACTGCCAACTCAGTGTAGCTGGCACCATCGTTGATTTTGTTGTTGCATATATCGAGTGACCAATCTCCGGATGACTGCACTTCTAGAAAATTAGTCGCTACTGCCCCATGTCCAGTGAAGAGGGTAGCCGACAACACTGAGCTACCCCTAAACCCGGCGAGAGTCCAGCCGCCGCCGTCGGTGGTCATGTCGCAGTAGACAGTGAAGGGAGTGTCTGCTCCTTGGCCATCGGGGTCAATGGTGTAGACACCATCGCCTGTAGAACCCCCGGTATCCTTAATGGTTTTACAAGATGAGTAATCTACTACTGGTGTTGATGTTGGGATTATGGTTGGGGTTTGGGTTGGGGTTGCTGTCGGTCTCGGCAGCACACTTAATGTTCCCGTCTGCACTCCCCAGTTTCCCGGCTGTGTGCAGAAGAACTTCTTGCCCTGCTCGACATTAACGGTGGTTGTATCGCACTCGGTGAACTTCGCCTTGATGTCCTCGTAAATCTGCTTCATCGTCTTCATTGTGGATCCGGGAGCCGCGCCGGGTTCCTGAAAGGCGGGAACAGGCGTTACATCTATCCCCGAGTTCAGGTAGTCATAAGTTTGAGAGAGTGTATACATCCCGCTTCCCGATGTTGGGGCGCCGGGTGAATCAATACTTCCGGCAATCGCCATGCCGCACAAAGCCGCCGCAATTATCACGCTTAAAGCTACCACCATCAGTTTTCTCATCTCTCATCCCTCCTTTGGGTTCCGGATCTTCTCCATAAAAGATCCGGAGTTATCGCCGCAGGTGGCAGGGAGCAATGCGACCGCCACACTCCCTTGCCAGCAGCGGCTAAATTATTGACCAGGGTGCGACCCTGACTCCACACCGTCAACAAGGTCGTCCATCTCTCATCGCACGTATACGTTTCCAGACTGTTTCCAACTTCCAGCGTTTGATTGGTAGCATCCATAATTGCCCGGCTCTTGCAGCAGGTCAATCGCATATATCATTTTATCATTACAAAAGGGATATGAAACCAGCCCGCACCAACTTCCGGCGGTCCCTGCCGTGCACCAAGTCGTACTGCCGTAGGTGTCCTTGCTCGTAACGTGCACGGGAACGCCAGTGTCTGTCGTGTTAACTTCGTGAGGGTTGTCGGCATAATAGTCAGTATAACCCGCGCATGTGAACCGTATCAGGTCGGTCGTCAGTGCTGTGATTACGCTGTCAGCCAACTTTGCGGTTGTCTCTTGGTCTGGAGATGATAGTGTATCGACCGCGCTTCTATTCCGGTGGTTGGAGTTTGCCCCTGTAATCCGAACAACTAAAGTCCAGCCTCCCCCGTCAGTACTCATGTCGCAATAGGCAGAGAAGGGAGCATTCGGTCCCGCGCCATCGGGGTCAATGGTGTAGAGATGGTCACCT
The DNA here is from genome assembly GCA_026392015.1 of Candidatus Auribacterota bacterium. GTDB lineage: Bacteria > Auribacterota > Tritonobacteria > UBA1439 > UBA1439 > JAPLCW01. Next base: position 7,867 of record JAPLCW010000171.1, read on the forward strand.
GTCGCACCCCCATGAGCTAAAATATCTTTACAGGATACGTAGATTGGTGTTGGGGTCAGCGTTGGGGTTTGGGTTTGGGTTTGGGTTTGGGTTGGGGTTGGGGTTGGGGTTATGGTTGGGGTACCGGCGATGCATACTTTTCCCGTCTGAACTCCCCAGCTTCCCGGCTGTGTGCAAAAAAACGTCTTGCCCAACTCAACATTATCAGCAGTCGCATTGCACTGCGGGAATGGCGTGGCCATCGCTTCGTAGATCTGGTTCGTTGTCTTCATCGTCGAGCCGGGCGCTGCGCTCGGCTCCTGAAAACTTCCGGGAATGGTCGCCACCGTCCCCGAATTCAGGTAGTCATAAATCTGCGAGAGCGAATACATCCTGCTTCCCGCTGTGGGGGCGCCGGGTGAATCAATACTTCCCGCGGCAACCATACCGCACAACCCCGCCGCAACCATACCGCTTAAAACTATCACTAATGTTGCTCTCATCTTTCCTGCCTCCATTAATTTGGCTGTTTCCCTTTTATATAAACCGGCTTTCCCCAAAAAATGGATAACATTAAGTAACTTTTCCATCCGCATGTCCCTCCTCGCTTTACTTTACAAAATCATCATTCTTTGACCACTGGTGACCACTATACAGGGACATCTGCTGTTACAAAATTAGGGCACCTGGAGTTTCACGATACTGACCCTTAAGAAAAGGGGGGTTCCTCCCGTCAGCCAAATGAAGGGGGTAGTAAAATTGACAATATCAATGCTCAGAAACATCGTCATTTCGCACACCTATATAGAGTGAGATAACTGCAAGTTTCGTGCCAACGGCACAATTTATTTTCACAAATAAAAAAAAGTTGTACTAAGCTTGAGGAGAAGTAGTTGAAACTATATGTGCAAAGATGAACATTATTACCAAACACTAAAAAATGATGAATTGCATACTTTGTTTGCACCCACAAGCGTTAAAAATGTACACTTTGTTTACAATTCTGAACTGAACAAACGTATCATAGGACGGCTCGGGGACAGCTTGACAGGCACAGTTTTACCTATCTTACCACAGCTCATCTTTATCGATTCGTCAATCACAGTTGCTCCGGCAAAACAGCTCTTTGCGTCCCCTCTCCGCAATAAACGGCAGTACATTCAATCCAATTGGGATTTGAGGTTATTTGTAAATTGCGTGGGTGTGTCAAAACCCCAGGAGAATGAAGAGGGCGCAGCAAAGTCTTAAGCTCGGCTAGTAATGTTCAATTAGAATGTTCCGGAAGACTTCGCTGCCCTGAGGGCCATAAATACCGCCTCCGGGGTGTAGAGAGACTTCCTGAGCCGCACTCCTACCGCGTCGAATATCGCGTTCGAGATCGCCGGGAGAGGGCCGTTGATGTTCACCTCAGGAATCGACTTCGCCCCGAACGGCCCGCTCGGCTCGTAGGTCGGAACGAGGAAGGTCTTTATCTCGGGAAGGTCGCGCAAGAGGATAAACCGGTGACATCTTACCTAATACATTGGGCTGTAGGTTGATGCATACAAAACATATTGTCAAGGCTAACATCGCCTAATTAGTTGACAAAATGTTTTAGTTACATCAACCACGTAATGAAGTAATTAGGTAAGATGTCACCGCTTTTTAAGTGCTTTGTACACAGCTTCCGGCGTATAGGGAGGCTTCCTGAGCCGCACTCCTACCGCGTCGAATATCGCGTTCGAGATCGCAGGGAGAGGGCCGTTGATGTTCACCTCAGCAATCGACTTCGCCCCGAACGGTCCGCTCGGCTCGTAGGTTGGAACGAGGAAGGTCTTTATTTCAGGTAGGTCTCGCGTGAAATACACACCGTAACTACCGAAAGACGGGTTGAGCAGCTTCCCTTTAGAATTATAGATGAACCTCTCGGAAAGCGCATAGCTGATGCCATTGAGGAGGGCTCCCTCGACCTGTCCTTCCGCGAGCAGAGGATTGATGGCCACGCCGCAGTCCGTGGCGGTCCAGTAGGTTACAACCTGCACCCTCCCCGTCTCGATATCCACCTCAATCTCCGCGACATGCGCCGCGAACGGCGGCGGGGATTGGTCTGAGTAGGCCGAAGCGAACGCAGCTATCTGGTGCTGGTCTTTCTCATAGAGGCTCCGCGTCCCCACCTGCGCCAGCGTGACCCCGCCCTTCTTTCCGACAGCCTTGCCTTCCTCAAGAACTATACCTGTTGCATCCTCCTCCAGCATCTCCGCGGCAACGCTGCGAATCTGTCCGGCGATTTGCTCGGCGCACTTCTTCGCCGCCATTCCGGACAGATACGTCGTGCTCGATGCATAAGCCCCTACATCGAAGGGTGTAAAATCGGTGTCAGAGGAGTAAACGATTACGTCGTCCGTCTTCACCCCGAGCACCTCGGCGGCAATCTTCGCCATCACCGTGTCGGAACCGGTGCCGATGTCGGTCGCGCCGCAGAGGAGGTTGAACGAGCCGTCCTCGTTCATCTTTATCGAGCAGGAGGCCATGTCGATCTTGGGGATGGACGACCCCTGCATCAGAACCGCCATGCCGATGCCGCGCCGCACCCTGCCGGCGCCCGGGTTGTTGCGCTTCCGAGCCCACCCGCTCTCTCTCATCACAATATCAATGCACTCCGCCAAACCGCATGAACCGATGGTCATCGCGTGTCCCTCGGCACCCTCGCCGAGCGCCGCAAAGACCGGCGACCCCTCGCCCTTTTTTATATGCAGCTTCCTGTAGAGCAGCGCAACGTCCAGGCCGATCGCGCGCGCCATCTCATCCATCTGGATGTTCATGGCAAGCCCCGATTGAGTGCCGCCGTAGCCGCGATACGCCCCGCCCTGCAACAGGTTGGTGTAGACCGACCATGCATTGAACCGGACATTAGCGCATCTGAAAAGAGGAAGTATCTTCGACCCCGTATTCGTCAACACCGTGAGGCCGTGCGTCCCGTAGGGCCCGGCGTTCTGGAGAACCTCCATTTCTATCGCCGTGAGCGTCCCGTCTTTTTTAATACCCGTCTTGAGCCTCGTGATGGTCGGGTGCCTTGTGCGGGATGATGTGAACACTTCCTCCCTTGTGAGCTGGAGCCGCACCGGCATGCCCGTCGCGAGTGTGAGCGCGGCGCAGAGCGGTTCCGTGACGATATCCTGCTTCGAACCGAATCCGCCGCCGATCCTCGGTTTGATCACCCTGATGCGCTTCACAGGGATATCGAGAGCGCGTGCGACAATTCTGCGCACGTGGAACGGCACCTGTGTCGAGGAGATGAGTACAAGCCTGTTTTGCGGATCGAGGTAACTGATGGTGATGTGCGGCTCGTTTGCCACATGCTGTGCGTAATGGTTTTCATACTCATGTTCAAATACCTGGTCCGCCCCGGAAAAGCCCCGCTGCATGTTGCCGATCGTCACATCAGCCCTACCGCAAAGATTTTTCTTCGGGTCCATCTCAACGGGTATGGGGATCCTCCATTCCGGCTCGTCGTGGATTACGGGAGCTCCGGGCTTCATGGAGTCACGAGGATCAAGTATGGGTTTGAGTTCCTCATATGTGACCTTTATAAGCAAGAGCGCCTTCTCCGCGATCTCCGTGGTCTCGGCGGCAACCACTGCAACCTCATCCCCCACAAAACGCACCTTATTGTCGAGTATAAACTTATCGTATGGGGATGGCTCAGGAAATCCCTGTCCCGCCTCGGTGATGATCACCCGCGGCACATCTTTCCAGGTGAGCACCGCACGCACACCTTCAAGAGCCCTTGCCTTTGCAACATCGATGGATTTGATCCTCGCATGCGGGTATGGACTCCTGAGCACCTTCGCCGATAGCATTCCATGGATATCATAGTCATCGGTGTAAAGGGCCTTCCCCGTGACAAGCCCCACGCCGTCCACCCTGCGTCGGACCTGATTGACTTCCTTGAACTGCCGCATATCGCTCATCTTCCGACCTTCCACCTCATCGTCACTAACAAAATGATCATAACCGCTGTTTCTTCTTCAATCCGCGTGCATCCGCGTAATCTGCGGTTAGAAACCTTTGAAGCCTTTTAAACCGCGGATTGCGCGGATTTCCGCGGATTAATAAAGTGCGACCGCGGTTCCTACCTCTTTTTCCGCTTCTTCGCCGCGAGCTTCACCGCATCGATGATTTTCACGTAGCCGGTGCACCGGCAGTAGTTCCCGTCAAGCGCCTGTTTAATTTCTTCCTCTGTCGGTTCCGGCTTCTCATCAAGCAACGCCTTTGTTGAGAGTATGAACCCAGGAGTACAGTAGCCGCATTGAACCGCGCCCGCATCAAGGTATGCCTCCTGAATAGGGTGCAGCTTATCAACGCTCCCCAACGCCTCTATGGTGGTGATCTCCCGTCCCTCCACCACGCCGACCAGCAGCAAGCATGAGTTCACCGGCCTGCCGTCGAGGAGGACTGTGCACGCCCCGCAGAACCCATGCCCGCAGCCGAATTTTGCACCCTTGTACCCCTCGCGGCGCAGGACATCGAGCAGGATCTCTCCCGGGCCGGCTTCGACAACTCTCATCTTGCCGTTGATCTTTAATGTGATTTTCATAACGCACCACCCGCCGCGGAAAATGCCTTTTCCAGGACCCTCCGCGCAATAACAATCGCGAGCTCCTTCTTATACTCTCCGCTCACGCGCAAATCTTTTGTCATCGCAACTGAGTTGACTGCCGCGATAGATGCCTCTTTGATCCGAGCCGAATCAGGAGGTTTGCCCTCCAGTATTTTCGCGGCTGCCTTCGAAATCCGGGGAAGGAGCTGAAGTCCCACGATGGCAAGCCGCGCTGAGGAGCATTTACCCGATCTATCGACCGACACGCATGCCGCGGCTGAGACAATCGCGAAAGTATTGGCTGTCTCGGAGAATTTTTCATAGGCCGCTCCCGAACGCCCTTCCCCGGGAGGAATCAGTATCTCTTCGAGAAACTGCTCATGTTTGAGGAGGGAAAGAGGTTGGGTCTTATAAAACTGCTCGCAGGTAAGCTTTTTCAACCCCTTGGCGCCCCGGATGATGAACAACGCCCCGGCTGCACAGTAAATCGCCGGGAGATCAGACCATATGAAGAGACGGATGGCGTTTCCGCCGACGGTGATCAAGTTCCTATTGGTGGTGGCCGCAACTTTCGAGGCCGACTGCGCGAGCAATCCGTTTCTGAATTTTGCGGCAACCGGCGACTTGGCGAGCTGTTCTATGGTGACGAGCGCTCCCAGGTGGAGACCCTTGGAATCGAGCCTTATCCTGTTTAGACCCAGAGCCCGCAAACTCGCGAGTTCCGAGATCTTTGGAGGAACGGAGAAGGAGAACGACACCCCTCCCCCGACAGGTGCGACCCGTCCCTTCCCTGCCTTGAGAAGCGCGATCAGTTCACGAACAGTTCCGGGATAATGGATTTTTAATATTCTCTGAGTCACCTGAAAATCCCCGTTGTCAGCTCGGGATTCTTTACTCCGAATCCTTGTGAGCGGGGGAAGAATATCAAAAATACCCGCGCATCTTCAAGCTGAATACGACGAATATGGGTAATGGCTCAGTATTGGGGAGAAACTATAATTGCAGGGGTTCGATTTATCGAACCCGGGCGCGATAAAACTTGACCTGTCGAAGACCCTGAGCGAAGTCGAAGGGACCTTGCCGAAGGATCGCGCCCCTACACTACATAATTATGCAATCCCCCCTCCGTCACTGACTCATTACATATGGACATCCCTCTTCAATCCAGATGAAGGGACCCCTTCAGGGTGAGGCACTACGAGGTGCCGTACTATGGAAAATTGAGACTGCATACTTTGTTTGCACTTTCCGATACAAAATCATATAAATTACTAGATGTCAAATATTTGTCATTTCTGGATACAAAATCGCCCGCCCAATTGACAACCCCTCAAAATAGTGCGACCTATTAAGTAGTAGTAGTGCGAGATCAAAAGGTTAAGATATCTACGTAACTATAAGGTTTGCAGTATATTGGGTTACTGGTAATAGAGGCCGGAGCGGCTTTATGAAGGTTGTCTTATGACATCAAAATGTGTGTTTCGCAGGCGTATGCATCGTGTTTTAACAACTGCCGCCCTATTTATTTTTTCCGGTTTCCCCTTCCTACAATTCGCCTATGCCACGGATCTTACCATATACACCATCAATGTAAGCAAAGGTGCGAGCACGCTGATCGTATCAGAAGACGGTGGGACGCGAAAAACCATGCTCATCGACTCCGGCATCAATGGGACGCAGGTCAGGAATTGTCTAACCTCTTTGGGAATCAACAGCATTGACTATACGATCCTGACGCATGCCCATGATGACCACTACGGCGGGTTCAACGAAATCACCAGTGCCGGCATCAGCCTCGGGAGTTGCTACAGCTATACTTCAGGCATTTGGAACGGAGTTAGTTTTCAGCAGATCGGCGTCTACAACAACCCGTCATATTCGGGAACGGACACGTTCGATCTCGGCGGGGGCGTTATTGCCCGATGCGTCGTTGCGATTGGATATATAACCGGGGGCGCCCACAAATCGGTTTCCGAAGAGAACTCAAAAAGTGTGGGAATTCTCCTCACATACGAGGGATTTGATCTTATTGTGGCGGGAGATAATGGAGGAGATAGTACTTATGGCGATGTGGAGACGCCTCTCGCCAATGCAATTTACACCAACAACATTGACGTTCTGAGCGTCAATCACCACGGCAGTGCAAATAGCACCAATGCATACTATTGCTATAAGCTCAAACCCGAGGTCGCACTTATATCGGTAGGTTCGAGCAGTAATAGCAATTGGAATTTCCCAACGCAGGAATGCCTCGATCATTTAGACGATGCCTCTGATACCTACCCAGATTGGGATGGCGTTCAGGATATTTATGTGACAGAGCATGGAGCTGGGTCTGCGCCGGGCTCAGCCCCCAACATGACCTACGAAAACTCAAACATAGTAATATCCTATTCCGGCGGCAGCACATACACAGTCACAGGCACTACATCAGGAACAGTCACCTATGACGTTGACGAAACCGTCGGTCCAACTGCGACCCCCACGGATACATACACCCCCACGCAAACGCCGACCCGCACGCCCACGCGAACACCCACGCCCACCCGAACGCCCACACGAACCCGAACGCCCACACGAACCCCAACGATAACGCCGACGCCGACCGCCACAATCCTAGGAGGATCGACCCCTGCGCCGACATCAACCCCCACAGTGACGTCGGAGCCGACACACACACCAACCTCCTCACCGACAGCAACCGATGAACCTATAGAAATGCCGACGCTGACACCTACTCCGGAACCAACATCCATACCCACTGACCCCCCCGCCCCTCCGCCCTCGGAGACGCCGATTTCGCCTGAGCCCACCGAGACGCCTCTCCCTTCCGAGCCGGTGGATGTAACTCTGGAAACTCAGAGCGCTGTCGCGGGAAACAGAATCAGCATCTTTGCTGAGGTTTTGCCCGTTGGTCAGTCGGTAGATGCGTACCTTGTTTTCCAGCTACCCAGCGGAATGCTCTACTTCCTGAGTGTCTACGGAGATAGCCAGAGCGCAAGGCCATATGCAAGAAATGTAACGATCACAAATGGATGGCGGGGCAAGGTGAACGAGATAGTGATTCCTCAAAATACAATGCCTGGCTCGTACCTTTGTTATACCGCGCTATTTCCGGCAGGCACTCCCCCCAGTTTCACCGGCGCGATTGGCGATATAGATGTAGATCCCCTCGAGATACTCCCCTGATCGGGATAGCGCGGATCGTGAGGAACAAATCAACAGTTGCGGGAAATGGCGCACAATCAATCTTATTTGGGGTGGGAGCCACTATATCAGGAACGTAACTACTCAGGCAGTCAGAAGTCAGGAGCCAGAATCCAGAATGGATCGCGCATAAACTTCCAGCAGCTTGCTGACCTCTTCGAGTAACTGCATTAACTCAGAAACATCGCCGTAGCCCAAGTCCTCACATGTCGCCGCTGGTGTCCGCATTCCAACTCCTGGCTCCTGAGCAGTTACTCAGGAACTATCTCACACTCAGTCCGGCAACATCATATTCGAATGCGCTGCTCGCTCCCTTGACCCTCCGGCCCGAGTCAACCAGCCCAACGCCTATCTGATAGTCACCCCCGTGGCCGGGAGGAATTCTCACATTGAGCAGTGTCCCTGAATATCGGTTGGGGAGAGAACCGACTTTCGTCGCCAGGGGAATGGGCGTCGTTCCGGAGTTCAGAGAGTTTCCAGGCTGAATCCAGAAGAGAACGCGGCCGCCGGCATCCATAATTGCCGCGTATGCATCGAACGGCCTGCCGGTAATGGGCTGTACCACAACATCTACAGTCAAGATCTCGTCGGCGGAGAGAATATTTCTATTCAACACTACCTCAATTTGCTTCTGCGGGGGCGAGGTAGCTTCAGGAGTGGGAGTCGGCGGCGGCGTCCCTTCGGAACTTATGGTGCTTATCACCCAGTCCTGCATGCTGTCCGTATCCTCCGTGGTTTTGCGCTGCGCATATCCGCTGCCAATCCCCCCCACGCCAGATGTATCATCCGACTCACTGAACAAGCCGCTTCTCGGGATCGGGTTGCCCCAGTGACCGTTGGTGATAAGATAGTTAAGCGCATCGAGCGCATTCTTCGGAGTCTTGCCGTCGTGATTCGACCATGTAACCGAATCCAGAATATTGCTCGGGTCAGGCGGCCATGAATTATCGCGGGAAATCATAAAGCAGTCTTCTGTGGTGACCCAATGGTTCTCATCGATATGTGTATACACATCCCACCATCCGTTTGTGCCTTTGCCGGTGGCGTTATTCTCGTCTGCCCGAGGATCCGACTTATCGGTTTTGTGCACAATAGCGACATCGCCGGACATCATCGTCAACGATCCGTTCTTGGCGAGTTGACCTCCCGGGCCTTTACTCAGCCAGTAAAGATTGCCCAGGTCGACGGATGAAGCACCGGGAGGGAGATACAGTTCAATCCAGCGATGGTCCTCGGGGGAAAGATACGCTCCGGCGATAGCCGCCTCGCTCACTATCAGGTGCGGCCAGGTGGGGGTCGCGTACTCATCCACCGGGAAGGGGCCTTGACTGAAGGAAGGGCTGGAGATCGTGTAGCTGGCGCCATCTGTGGAAAAAAGAATATCCCCGTTTCCCACTGCAACGTTCGACGCGGTTCCTCCCGCTCCTTTTTCAGTCTGGTAAATCGTTCTCACCCCGGCCTTGTCTAGCCTATCCAGAGCTTCCTGAGTGGGATGACCATAGGAATTGCCGTTACCTACGGATATCACCGCGTACTCCGGCCTGATGCTGTTGAGGAAGGATTGTCCCGAGCTGCTGGCGCTCCCATGGTGGTGCACCTTGTATATGTCTATTTTCGCGTCCAGGCCCGCGAGTTTTGCGCCCAGGTTGTATTCCGCCGGATCCGTGAGATCTCCCCCTGCCAAAAAGTCAAACCCCTTATACTTAAACCACAGGGCCATACTCCACTCATTCTCGCGATTATCATCGAATGCCTTGTACCCCGCTGATCCCTGCCCGATAACATTGCCATTGGCCGCAACACAGGTGACTGTCACACCATCCTTGTTGTAAATCACCTGTCCGGGGATCACATTATTCCTGTTGAAGTCTCCGCCATCGAAGGGAGCGCAGTGATCACTATGGAAATGGGAGTATGCCTTTATCGATCCGGAGGCGCAATCTATCGACATGGTAGTCGAATCAGGATACGTCACCACTATACCGTCCCCCTGTCCGACATCATTTACCCGGATTTGAAGCGTATTCGGAGACGCCCATGCGGCAGCGCCTGAAAGGGCGATCAGCAAAACCAGATAGAGCGAGCAGCTTCTATTCATTTTAGGATTAATTGATTATTATACCAAAAAAGGAACGTCCTGTAATCTAAATTAGTCCAGGGGGGCGAATGGCGATTAGGCGATTGAGTTGAAATATCGCTCCTACCTCACGCTCAGATCGGCAATGTCATAAATGAAGGGGTTGATCGTTTTCTTTACACTCTTGCCCGAATCTACGAGGCCGGCTCCGATCCGGTAGTCACCTCCGCTTCCCGGCGGTACCGTTACGCTGAGCAATCTCCCGGAATAGCCATTGGGGAGGGAACCGACTTTTGTCACAATGGGGAACGGCGTCTGGCCGGAGCTCAGGGAGTTTCCGGCCCGGATCCAGAAGAGAATGCCGCCGCGGGAATCCATAATGGCCGCATACGCATCGAACGGCCTGCCGGTGAGGGGCTGCGCCACAACATCTACAGTCAAAGTTTCGCCTGCCTCAACAGATGTCCTATTTAACACCACAACGATCGGCCTGGGGGTGGGTGTCGCGATGGGTTCGGGAGGATTACCGGGAGTGGGGGGCGGTGTCCCCTCGGAATTTACAGCGCTCATCACCCAGTCCTGCACGCTGTCCGTATCCTCGGTGGTTTTGCGCTGGGCGTACCCGCTGTTGATATCCCCTATGCCGGAGGAATCATCCGTCGCAGTGAACAAGCCGCCGCCCGCAACCGGGTTCCCCCAGTGCAGACCGCTGATGAGATAATTCCCCGGGGTAATCGCGTTTGCCGGCGTATCATTGTTATGGTTTGACCATATGAGCGCATCAATTATATTAAGCGGCTTGGGCAGCATCGCATTTTCCCTGGATATCATGAAACAATCGTCATTCGTGACCCAGTACTTCCCATCGAGATGTGTATACACATCCCACCAGCCATTCCCTCCCTTGCCGGTGGCATCGCTCTCGTCGATGTAAGCGCTGGCGGTTGCCTCCGTATTATGCACAATGGTGACATCGCCCGCCGCCATCGTCAGAGGACCGCTCTTCGCGAGCCTGCCTCTTTGCCCTTTGCTCACCCAGTAGAGATTGCTGAGATTCATAGCCTCTCCCCCCGGCGGGAGGTGGAGCTCGATCCATCGATAGTTTTCGGGCGCGTAATATGAGCTTCCGATCGCCGCCTCGGTGACGATCAGATGCGGAGCCTCGGGGGTAACATATTGGTCCACCTGGAACGGGCCGTAACTGAATGGCGTGCTCGCGTCGTCGGTAGTGAAAGAATAAGTGGCCCCGTTGGTGGTGGTGAGAATATTGCCGTTCGCCGGCACTATACTCATCGGAGATGCCGTGGCATCAGAGCCCGGTTCGGTCTCGAACAGTATTCGAACGCCGGCGGCGTTCATGCGGCTCACCGCATCCTGGTAGGGGAATCCGGTGCCGGCCCCAACAGATACAATGGCATATTCAGGTTTTATATTATTCAGGAAATTCGAGCTGGAGCCGTAGGCGCTCCCGTGGTGATCGACTTTATACACGTCGACTTGCGCGCCCCGGGCCTTCAGCGCTTCACCGAGCGGTTCCTCTACATTCTTATAAGGACTGCGGTATTCGATGTCGCCGCAGCTGAGGTAATCAAAGCCTCTATAGCTGATGAGCAGTCCCACACTCGTATCATTTTCACTCTTCGGAGGCACATAGGCCCCACCTATTATATTGCCGTTGGAAGTCACACAGGTAACCGTCAAGTTTCCCGCACTGTAAATCACATCTCCCGCATTGACGCCCTGCCAATGCACCCCTTCCAGATAAACGTTTGCCCACGCATACGCTTTCGTATTCGAATCAGTATATCCTGCGCCCACAACATTAGAAAAGCCACTGGTGTGGTCGCTATGGTCATGCGTAACCACCATATAATTCAGCTTGCCCACCCCCAGCCGCTTGAGAACGTTGATTACATCGCTGCCGGAACCACAATCAATAAGCATCGTGGTGCCATCGGGGAATATGACGAGCGCGCCATCACCGTGACCGACGTCAATGCTATAGATACGCATAGCGGCGGCAAATGCATTGTCACCTTCCGTATATACGTCATTTGCGCCGGGGACACTATATTGATCAAGTGCGAAACAGGGAGAGAACAAAGCCCCGGGCATACACCACGCGATAGCGCCTGCAATGGCGATCAACAAAACCATCTGAGGTGAGCGGGATCTATTCATTTTAGTCCTCATGATTTCTCCACTTTCCATATGATATTATATCACAAATATCGACAAAGAGAATAGAAATTAATCCCCCTTCGTAATGGGTCAGTCTTTGGGGGTACATTGCTGAATATGTCATTTCTGCGAAAGCAGGAATCCAGGCTTCATAATGGATCCCCGCTTTCGCGGGGATGACAAGCGAAATGGATACCCCCCATAAGTGACCCATTACCCCCCTTCAGGCCCCCCTCTGCACAAAAAAAGAGACATATAACTTTAAAAGGTTCTTCTCCCATTCGACCAATACAAGATTATTAATAGCAAGTTTCGTGCCAAGATCACTATGTATCGACTAAAATTGCGGCGTGTTCACTGTTACTAATTGGAAGGCAATTTGTTGTGAAATATTTTTATTTAATAAAGTCCATGGGGGGAAAGCAGCGCGTAGGAGAAAATGCTCAATTTCCGAACATTAATGTTCGGATTTCGAACAGTCCAGCCTTATCTGCCAGTTGGGACGAGGATATTTTGATATAACATCTTTGCTGTAAGCTAGTTATAAAATTACATACGGTTCTTGTCCAAAATAGTTGCCCACTCATACAAGAACGGTAGTCATCCCCGCGAAAGCTGGGATCCAGAAACGCAGCTTTCTAAGCTAAGCACAATCCCGAAGGATTTCAAGATTGTCTGGCTGAGCCCGATGGAGGAGACGTCAAGGCTCGAATCCTCCGGAGGACCGGAGGGTGACTGTAGTCAAGGAACACCTTGAACGGATGGGGCGTGAGGTTGGAAAGATTATCGATGCTCAATTTTTTCAATGCGGCAATCATTGATTCGGGCCTCCCGCACGTCCGGGCGGCATAGGCGTCGGCCTCATATTCGTGTCGCCGGGAGAGCATGTTCAGGAGAATGCCGATCACTGTCTGCACGGGGATATAGAGGAAGCCGAAGAAGAAGATGCTCGCATAGAGGGAAAGCTGTTCCATTCTGAATGCATCAAAGAGGGCTCTGTTATTGATAAAAAGCGGGAGCATCGCAAACATCAGCCCCGTGGCGAGCATGATTGTAATGACGGATTTCAGATGATGCCGTTTCTTGTAGTGCCCTATCTCATGCGCGAGTATGGCGATAATCTCTTCTTGCGGGTGGCGCACGATCAACGTGTCGAACAGCGCCACACGCCTGTATCTCCCAAAACCGGTAAAAAAGGCGTTTGATTTTGTAGATCTCCGAGACGCATCCATCGTGAATATCCCCTTCAGCACAAAATTCTGCGATCCGGCGTATCGCTCGATTGCCGCCTTCAAATCCCCATCCTGGAGGGGGGTGAATTTATTGAAGAGCGGCATAATCACCGCGGGCGCGATCAGCGTGAGGAGTATCTGGAGCACGCTCACCGCTGCCCAGCAATAAATCCACCCGAGGGACCCGAATCTGCCGAACAACCACAGTACCATGGAGAGCGCGATGCCGCCGAGAAAAGCGATAAGGAGCAATTTCTTCAACAGATCGGTCACAAAAATTCTCGGGGTGGTTTTGTTAAAACCGTACCTCTCCTCGACAACAAAGGTGCGATAGATGGAGAACGGGATGCGGCATAATTGGGATAACAGCATCAGACTCCCTGCAAACAGGAGACCGGCGGTGATTTCTCCGGGATGGAAACCACGCACCATGCGGTCAATGCAGTTAAATCCGCCGAGCACAACGAAAGCAATCACAAGGGGCGTCATCACAGTTTCCTCGATGAGCGCAACCCCGGTATTTACTCTCAGATATTCCTGCGATTTCCTGTACCTCTCCTGATCATACACACCGGCGAACTCCTCAGGGAGATCCACCCTGAGATGCCGGACATTCAAGAGGTCGGCAACAAGATCGAGGAGATAACCACCGAGGAGTATCAGGAGTACGGCAAGGAAGTATACATTCATATAATTTATGCCTGGAGCCTATATTTCCCGGAAAAAGTTATCCACAGCGTAGGCGGCCCTTAAGGGCCGCCTACGAATTTTGGCAGCGATCGAATTAAAGCGGAATGTTTCAGAACCGATTCCAGAACGCCCGGGCGAGCTCGCGCGAGCGCGCCGCTATCTTCTTTTCGTCAACGGTGAGCAGTTCGCCATCGCGCATAAGGACCCTCCCGTTCACGACTGTCGTGTTGACCCTGGCGCCGCAGAGTCCGAACAGGAAGTGCCCGAGGAAGGTCGCCTCATTAAGCGGCGTGGGCGGATCGTAATCCAGTATGATGACATCGGCATATGCCCCGCTGCGAAGGACGCCGAGCGGCCTGTTGAAGTAGAGGCTCGCGATAGCGGGATTGTTCTGAAGCAGGAGTTGACAGGACTCGACAAAGAAAACGCGAGGATCTTTCCTGGCGAGCTTGTGCAGAATATTGGCGACCCGCACCTCGTCACGCATATTGGAGGTCATGCCATCTGTCCCGAGCCCCACGGTGATTCCCTTCTCAAGCATCTGAAGCACCGGGGCCACCCCCACTGCGTTATTCATGTTTGACTGCGGATTATGCACCACGGGCGTCCCGGAATCTCCGAGTATCTCCATCTCCGCCGCGTTCACGTGCACGCAATGAATTGCGAGAGAAAGAGGACCGAGGCCACCCGCCTTTGCGATCCGCCTGACCACCGACTTCCCGTACTTCTTCTGATTAACCAGTTGATCGGCGCGGTCCTCCGCCATGTGCACGTGGATACCGACGCCGAGGTCCTCCGCCGCGGCAACCGATTCCTTCAACGTCCCCTCCTCAACGGTGAAGAGCGCATGAAGGCCGAACATGCCGGAGACCAGATCATTGCCTTTCTCATGCTCCGCCTGCGTCTTCCTGATGAAGCGGATATTCTCCTCGATCCCTTCCCTCCCCTTCCCGTAACGGTCGGAGACGCCGAGGCAGAGGCAGCCCCGTATCCCCGTCTGGCGGAGTGCATTCTCTATCGGATCGAGACAATTCTTCTGGTACCCCTGGCTCTCATGATGATCCACAATTGTGGTCGTCCCGTTCTTGATACAGTCGATGAGCGGAACGAGAGCGCTATAGGCGATATCATCCATGTTCAAAGCCCTGTCGAGGGGCCACCAGAGTCTCTCGAGAATCTCAACGAATTTCACCGGCGGCGGCGGCTTCGGCGAGAGCCCGCGCGCAAACGTGGAGTAGAGGTGCATGTGAGTATTGATAAACCCCGGCATGATGACGCCGCCTTTCGCATCGATAAAAGCGGCGCCCCGTGCCCTCCGTTTCAAAGCGGCCGTTGTCCCCACCGCCTCGATCACGCCCTCCTTTACCAGCACCGCGCCGTTGTGAATCACCCTGTTCTTCTCACCGAGGGTTATGACCGTGCCGTTTCCGATACACATCTGTTTTCCTTGAACGCGCATCCGGACCTCCTTTATGTTGGGTTATTTAAACTACTTAGGTAGTCAGGAGCCAGGAGCCAGAATCCAGTATGGATCGCGAATAAGCTTCAGTAGCTTACTGACCTCTTCGAGTAACTACATTAACTCTGAAACATCGCCGTAGCCCCGGTCCTCAAATATCGCCGCGGGCGTCCTCATTCCAACTCCTGGCTCCTTACTCCTGAATTCTGGCTTCTCAGCAGTTACGGTTTATTTTCAGGTATGGGGCGGGCATTTCTCCAGCTCTACATCGTATAAAAATAATAAATTTTCATAGTGAAAGACGTATCAAATGTTTTAATTCTTATCTTTCAAGAGTAGCGTCTTCTTCTTTAAAGTCCTCAAGAGAAGATAGAGCATCAAACCGACGCTGAAAATTATAATCCACATCCGGTCAAGTTCTAACCTGCCTGTGATAGACCAGTCGCCTAAAATTTCCAGTAGCATGAAGGATACGATTATTCCAAAAAGCCCCGAGTATTCACGCCGCAGCACCTTTTTCCAAGAGAACGGCACGCTCGCCGGACGCCAATTCCTGAATCTTGGAATAAACGCGGGCGTGCGCGCCGCCCACTCCACAAACACCTTGCCGAATTTCCTCCGCAGGAACTCCTCTTCCGCAAATAGTATCCTCTCATAATAAAGAAAAAAGAGGAGGATGACTATCACCGTAAGCCACCATAGATGCATAAAGAGGGATATCCCGAGGATAATGAAAAAATTGCCCAGATAGAGCGGGTGCCTCACAATGGAATACATTCCGGTTGTATTCAGTTCAGCCGCAATCTGCCCGGATGCCGTATTCCTGCCGGATGTTCCCCTCAGCGTAGCCCCTATTGTGACAACCCGGATGCCCAAACCAAAAAAAGACACCCCGAGGCAAAAAATCTCCCAGTATTCGTCCCACCGATGGCTATTGAACAAATAGTGATAATTTTTAAACCCGAGAAGCAATAAACCGATGAGAGCGAGGGGGAGAAAGCTACGCCAGCGGAAAAGCCAGTTTCCCGATTTTTCGAACTCTTCTCTTAGTGCCATAATCGTCAGCGATTACTACTCTATAACGCTGAAACCTCCATTCCATTATCGAAAAGGAACCACTCGTGTGGTGTCGTAATGGGTCAGTCTTGGGGGGAACTATAATTGTAGGGGTTCGATGTATCGAACCCGGGCGCGATAAAACTTGTCCTGTCGAAGACCATGAGCGAAGTCGAAGGGACCTTGCCGAAGGATCGTGCCCCTACAACATAACGTTATGTTTGCTCCCCCCCATAACTGACCCATTACGTGGTGTCTCGGAAACACCTTGTCTTACTCATGTCATTGCGCGGAGCGAAGCGACGAAGCAATCTTTTGGATGACCATGAGTTGGGATTGCTTCGCTTTCGCTCGCAATGACAAATACCTATGCGCTATTTCTGTGACACTAGTGTCGCACTCACATTTCACAGCGGCCGGCGATGACACGGAGCGTCCCCTAAACCCGCGACGATGTAGACGCAATCCGCGGGAACGATCATTTCCTCGCTGCCTTCTCCTCAGCGGTGCGGTCTCTGAGAGAAAGGGCGCTCACGAAACACTGGAGCGTACAGAGTCCGCACCCGATGCACTTCGCCGCGTCCGTCACCGGATGCATTTCGTCATCAAGAGAGATCGCCAGGTAGGGGCACCGCGTGCAGTTTCCGCAGCTCACGCAAAGGTCCGCATTCACGGTGGAGATCTTCTTCTCGGGATTCAGGTCCATGAAATCCCTGACCGGCCGCGGCTGAGCCCTTCCGACAAGCTCCGCCACAGACCGTATTTCGCGGGCCGCCATGAGGTGGCTGAGGCCGGATCTCAACTCGGAGATTATTCCGTATCCGTACTTCTCCACCGCCGTGCAGAACTGCACCGTGTTCGAGCCGAGCGCAAGGAAATCGGCCGCTGCCTTGTAGTCCATGGGACCGGCATTCCCTGAAATAGGGACCCCGATGCCCCCCGCGCTCGCGAGGCAAAGATAGCTGATCGGGGTTACTCCCTCCCCGCTCATGCCGACGACGACCCCCTCCTCCCACTCTCTCTTTTCCCCGGGCTTGAACGCAAGGGTCGGGAAGGTATTGGCGAGAGTCACTCCCGCATTTTTGTTCGGGTATTTTTCAAAAACCTTTTTCACCGCGGAGAGGATCGTCTTGATATCGGTAACGGCGCTCGTGAGCTTAAACAGCTTGGGTATCTTCGGGTCACTCACCTCCATCACCCAGTCGATGATCTTTGCCGTGAGGCCCGCGTTCTGGGAGACTATGTCTCCCTCAGTCCCCTCGCCGCCCTGAGGGCAGGAAAGGCTGTACTCAATAACCATCGCGCCCGCGGCTTCGAGCTTCTTCGTGTTGCCCTGCCACGACTTCTTGTCTGCTTCGTCATTGCCCGTGACGGTCCCCCCGGTCGACGCCCCGGTGAGCCTGTCGGGAGAGAGCTTGATCAGCTGCCGTATCTCGGCGCACACCCTGGCGAGAGGATGTTCCGAGACATTGTCGCAATTCCCCCATGTCCTTTCGGTAAAGCAGTTCATGTACTCTCCGGGAATATGGATCGGCAGGTTGTCGAAGGCGGTCTTCATGATCACTCCCGGCCACCCGGCCTCGTACGCGGCCTTCACCTGGTCGAAACCGTCGGTGGCGGGAGATGCGGAGAGAAGAAAAGGAGCGCTCAGCTTCCTGCCGAAGAAATCGGTTTCGAGAGACACGGGTTCGAAATTGTATCCCGGGACCGTCACCGTGCTCTTCACCCTCTTCTTGATGCGCGGCTTCCGGGAACCCATCACAAATGCGTCAACCTCCGCGGCGGTGTTCTTACCGGCCGCCGCTGCCTCGACCACCGTGCTGGGGCCGGTTACCAGGTCACCCGCATAGAAGACACCGCGATGCACCACGGGCATGAGTCCGGCCTTCGCACCGATCGCGATGATCACGTGGTCGATATCGCGGCGGTCCTGCTCCGTCCCTTTCAGATCCTTGATCTCGCGGAGGCTGAACTTCTTCCCCGGCGGCAACGTGACCTTTACCGTTTTCAGACCCACGATCTTCCTTCCCTTTGCCCCGATGGCGGTCACGCGCGTGCGGCCGCTCACCGCAATCGCGTTCTCCATGAGCTCCTGCCGCTCCCTCTGCGAGAGGGGAAGTTCGCCGATGCTCTCGAGGGCAAACATCTCGACCGATTGTGCCCCCTGACGCTTCGCCGTCACGGCGCAGTCCAGTGCGCTCGCGCCCCCCCCGATCACCGCCACGCGCCCTTTGAAGGCGTAACTCCTGGGGGATTTCAGATAATCAAGGCCGAAGATTGCCTTCGCCTCATTCGGGATCCCCATCCTGACAGGGGACCAGAGTCCCGTCGCCACGACAACCGCATCGTACCCCTCTTTCAGAAGCGTCCTCGAGTCGTCTATCTTTTCGCCGGCGCGGAGCGCGATATTCCCCATCGAAAAAATAAACCGCACGTCGCTCTCGAGCACGGTCCTCGGCAACCGGTGCGCCGGGATACAGGAACACATCCCGCCGGCGTGACGTTCGCTCTCGAACAGGTCAACGCCGTATCCTTTCTGAGCAAGCACAATCGCGGCTCCGAGGCCTGCAGGCCCCGCGCCGATGATCGCGACTTTCTTCCCGTTCGGGACGGGAGCGCCGAATACAGGCATTACCCCCATGTCCTTGGCGCGTGCGATAATCGTCGCCTGGATGGCGGGTATATTGACGGGCGAATCAAACCTCTCGTGCACACAGGCCTTCATGCAATGCCAGTCAGGGCATACCATCCCGCAGATTCCGCCGAGTGGATTCTGGCTCATGATCAGCGCGGCTGCGCGCTGTATGTCCGGGGGGGCGCCAACCTTCGCCGCCATGATGAAATCAAACGGGGAGCAGTGACATGGGCATGCAACGGTGCACGGCTTCTCCTCGCAATATTCGCATTTCTCTATCTCGCTCTTGAGTTGCGCATCCGTGAGAAGAACATTATCCTTTGATGTACTGATCTTATTGACCTTTGTCATCCCTTCTCCTTTTTCTGCAATTTTGCCAGAACTAACCTCATCTATTCACAACTTTTAATGTTTTAACCGCGGATTGAGCGGATTACACAATGCGAATCCGCGTAATCAGCTTAATCCGCGGTTACATACGTTAGGCTGTTTAAATTGCTCTTTTATTCGTCTGCTGAATAATCCAGGTAAAGCCCGCTAACCAGGAAAGGATTGGAAGACCCTTGCAAAACCCCTGATGAGGAGCGCGCCCGCCATCCTATTCCTGTAAGATTCCGTCGAACGTATATCAGTGATCGCTTTCGACTCGCTCTCCACAATCCTTGCCGCCTCGGCGGCAACCTCCTCGGAATATTCTTTACCCTCGAGGAATGCCGCTGTGCGCGGCGCGGTTATCACCCTGGGGGCCACAGCCCCGAGCGCGATCGAGACATCCGACAGCTTCTTCCCCGCGCACCGCGCCCTGAAAGCCACTCCCACCTTGGATATGGAAAGGAGCCGCCGCTGACCCAGCCTCTCATAGAAACTGATCTCATCGGGCCGTAGCGCAGGGAAAGAGATTTCGATGAGCAGCTCGTCCGGCCGCATCACCGTCGCGCCGGGACCCGTCGCGAATTCGCCGATCGGGATGCGCCGCTCGCCCGAGGAAGATTTCAGCGTCAGGACCGATCCAAGCACCATCAGGGGAGGAACCACGTCCGCCACAGGGGAAGCGTTCGCCACATTCCCCGCTATTGTACCAAGATTTTTTATCTGCGGTGAGCCAACAATGAAGGCGGCCTCCGCCAGGAGCTTCCCTCTCTTCTTGATGATCGGGGAACGCTCTATCTCCCGATGTGTGGTGAGCGCGCCAATTCTGACCGTTCCTTCGTCCTCTCGTATGAAGCGCAACTCATCGAGATAAGAGATATTGAGGAGCGCTCCCGGATCTTTCTTCCTCTCAAGCACCTGAACGATGATGTCCGTCGCCCCGGCGATCACCCTGATCCCCTCTCTGCGTTCCGAGAGAATCCGGAGAGCCTCGGATAATTTCCTCGGCGAATAGGTTTCGATGCTCTTCATTTGCCCAGCCTCGCTGCGGCAAGCCGCACGCCGTCGAAGATCTTCACATAGCCCGTGCAGCGGCAAATGTTCCCCGACAGCCCCTCCTTTATCTCATCGAGTGTGGGGTCCGGGTTCTCCTCCAGCAATGCCCTCGCGGACATTAAGAAACCCGGGATGCAGTAGCCGCACTGCACTGCCCCCGAATCGACAAAGGCGTCCTGGAGTGCCTTGCCGATACGGTCCGCCGAGAGCCCCTCGACTGTCAGGATATTCTTCCCCTCAAGCTGCGCCGCAATAACGATGCAGGAGGTCACTGCCTTCCCGTCCATGATCACCGTGCAGGCCCCGCACTCCCCTTTCCCGCATCCCTCTTTCGTTCCGGTGAGTCCGAGGTCTTCACGGAGGATGTCGAGGAGAGTCTTCGTCGGAGACGACTCAACCGCAACATTCTTCCCGTTAACCACAAATTTGACTTTGATCATATTCTATCTGCCACACTCAGTTCCTTTTAAATGTTAACCCCGTTCTAACCACTGAGAGCACTGAAGCTACCGAGAATCTGTAACTTACCTCAGTGTATTCAGCATCCTCAGTGATTATCCCTTTTAAAAATCCGCCAAATCCGCGTAATCCGCGGTTAAAGCCTTTTAACCACTGAGGGCATTGAAGCTACCGAGAATCTGTAACTTACCTCAGTGTGTTCAGCATCCTCAGTGATTATCCCTTTTAAAAATCCGCCAAATCTGCGTAATCCGCGGTTAAAGCCTTTTAACCACTGAGGGCATTGAAGCCACTGAGAATTTGTAACTTGCCTCAGTGTTTTCAGTGTCCTCAGTGGTTGAACCCTTTTAAAAATCCGCCCGATCCGCGGTTATTGTTTTTTCTTTTTCCTTTCCAATGCATCAATGATCTTCTCGGGCGTCACGGGCAGATCTGTGAAGCGTATCCCTATCGCATCGTAAAGTGCATTGAGAATGGCGGGGGCCGTAGGCGTGGTCACCACCTCAGCGACACTCCTCGCCCCGAACGGACCTGTCTCCTCCGGCACCTCTACCGCGCAGGTCTCTATCTCCGGTACTTCCCAGCTTGTGGGGAGGATATATGTGGAGAGGCCCGTATTCTTGAAGTAGCCGTTCTCGATCACGTTCCTCTCGTAGAGGGCATAGCCCATCCCCATTACGATTCCCCCCTCGCTCTGCCCCTCCACATTGATCGGATTGATGACCGTCCCGCAGTCGGGAACGGCGATAACCTTTTTCACCTCCACCTCGCCGGTGAGGGTGTCCACATCGAGCACAACGATCTGAGTATTGGAGCAGAATACCGTATGCGGCAGCCCCATCGAAAACTCCCTGTCCGCAACCGGGATGTGAAATACCCCCTCAGCCCGCAACGGCTCCTTCAGAGAACTGGCTATCTCCCTATAGCTCACCGTCTTCCTCCCGCTGCGATTCAGGACATTTCCTTCTTCGACAAGCAGTGTCTCCGGCGGCGATTTGACTATCTTTGACGCCTCTCCCTTCAACATCTCGACAAAATTTTTCGC
Organism: Candidatus Auribacterota bacterium; assembly: GCA_026392015.1. GTDB lineage: Bacteria > Auribacterota > Tritonobacteria > UBA1439 > UBA1439 > JAPLCW01. The sequence continues at coordinate 29,891 of JAPLCW010000171.1, forward strand.
GGCGAGAAGGGTCGCCTGACCGGCGGCGTAGATGACGCGAGAGGCGGTCGTGGTTCCGGAATCGAGCGTCCGCTTTGTGTCCGCACCCACGAAACGAATCTTCTCCGGCGGTAGGTCCAGGATCTCGGCGGCTATCTGCGTGATCCCGGTGTAGCTCCCCTGGCCGATTTCGATCGTTCCCTGGAACAGGGTGACGGTGCCATCCTTGTTCAGCTCGAGGGTGGTCGCCGCATAGTCCGGCAATCCCTTCCCGAGTCCGCTCCCCTGGAAACAGCAGGCGACGCCGATGCCGCGCTTCTTCCCGCGGTCCCCTCTTCCCCCGCTGCTTCCCTCCCGCTTTATGCGCTCCCTATCCGTCCAAACCGGGTGCTTCATCGCCTTTTCAAGCGACTGGTCAACGCCGAAATCCATGATCATCTCCTCGCCGATGCCGAACGTGTCCCCGCGCCTGATCACGTTCTTCGCCCTGAGCGAGAGGGGGTCCATGCCGATCCTCTCGGCCAGGATGTTCATCTGCGACTCCATCGCGAGGTGCGCCTGCGTTGCCCCGAACCCTCTGAAGGCACCGCTCATTCCGTTATTGGTATAGACCGCCCAGCCGTCGACCTTGAGGTTCGGGATGAGGTACGGCCCGCAACAATGCTCGATCACGAGACAGAGAACAGGACCGCTCAGGGTTGCGTATGCCCCTCCGTCTTGGAGAACCCACACCTCGTGCGCGACGAGCTTCCCTTCTTTCGTGACACCGGTCTTCATCCTGATCTCTACCGGATGCCGGTGTGTGCAGGAGATAAAATGCTCTTCACGTGAAAACCATATTTTGCATGGCCTCTGCGTCTTCAGGGCGAGCAGGGCAAGCAGTATCTGCACGGTGATCTCGTCTTTTCCTCCGAACGCCCCGCCTGTGTACGGCTCGATCATCCTTATTTGCTCCTCGGGGTAGTTCAAAGCTCGCGCGATCTGTGTCACATCCCTGAAGGCGTACTGACCGCAGGATTGCACCGTAAGGAGTCCGTCTTTATCAACGGAGGCAAGTCCCGCCTCCGTCTCCAGGAATGCGTGGTCCATCATCTGCATCGTATATGTATTTTCCACGATAACGTCGGCCCCGGCAAACCCGCTGCCGATATCACCGCGGGTGAAGTGGAGTTCGTGGACGATGTTCCCTTTCTCGTGCAGTTTGATGGAATCTTCCTTCAGCGCCTCTCGCGGATCGATGAGGAGGGGCAACGGTTCGTAGTCTACCTTGATCAGTTCGAGCGCCTTCTCGGCGACCTCCTTCGTCTCGGCCCCCACGAGTGCGACCGCGTCGCCGACGTAGCGGACCCTGTCCTCGCAGAGCACCGGCTGATCCTGCCGCTCGATCCCGAAGCGGTTGATTCCTTTGATATCCTTGTGCGTGAGCACCATCACCACGCCGGGGAGCTTCTCCGCGGCGGAGGTGTCAATCGCCCTGATCAGAGCATGCGGATACTTTGCCCTGAGCACCCTCCCCCATATCATCCCCTTAACATAGAGATCGGAAGGATATTTCAGACTGCCATCCACCTTGGGCCGGGCATCAATTCGCGTGATCCGTTTGCCGATGTATTTATACGCTGCCATGTCTGCCGCTTTTGCTTTGGACCTTACACTTTCAACTTCGGTTCTCTTCCATTCTTCGTACGTTCGCTCTATTCTCCTCCCCCCTTGAGGGGGAGGATTAAGGTGGGGGGGCACCATAGTTACTATCAAACTGAAAATGGTAGTCACCCCCTAGCCCTCCCCCTTCACAGGGGGAGGAGATAAAAGATTTTGCCACACAACATGAGGGTGGGCACAATCCACAATCCTCTTCTCAGTATGATCGAAGAAGAATGCAATCCTAAGCTTTCTTGTAATGGGTCAGTCTTGGTGGGGTATTCAGTTCAATTGTCATCCCCGCGAAAGCGGGGATCCAGCATAAAGCTTGGACTCCTGCTTCCGCAGGAGTGACATATTTTAGAATTTGCACCCCAGCGAGACTGACCCATTACGCTTTCTTTATCCTCCACCAACGGGCTGAAACAGAAACACCTTGCTTCCCTCATGAAGCGTCTGATCGAGGGCGCTCCTCTTTCCGTCTACGAGAACCCAGAGAGAGGGTGAGGGAGGGATCTTCAGTTTCTCTGCGATAGTGAGCGGGGTCGCCCCTTCGGGCAGATCCATTCGAAATTCCATCTCGGGAGCATATTTTCTGTACTCGCCGAAGAGCGAAACCGATACCGTCATCCTTTCCCATCTCCTCTGACACTGTATTATAGCGTATTCAATCACTCATTTCAATTCAACCGAGGATCGCTTATGCGCTGCGGTGCCGCGGGACTTGAGCATGACGATTTCCGCCATGACGCTCAGCGCGATCTGGCCGGGCGAGCTGTCGCCGAAGTCGAGGCCGATGGGGCTGAACACCCGCTCGTCGCATTTCACGGTGCCTTCCTTCTCGATCTGTGCCTTGAACGTTTTCGCCTTGTTCCTGCTGGCGATTAACCCGATATACCCCGCATCGGTCTTGAGCGCCTCCCTCAGGCAGATAAGATCGTGCGCGTGTCCGTGAGTACAGATTACGAGATATGTCTCTTTTGTTATCGGGAGTTTGCTGAATGCCTCCCGATAGGGCATCGCGTACAGACCTGAAGCTTCCGGGAACCGGTCCCGGTTTGCGTATTCCTTTCGATCATCCACCACAAGATACGGCATTCCGACAACCTCGGCGATGCGGGCGATCTTCTCCCCCACATGCCCGCCACCGAAGATGATGAGCGGGGCTTCGCTCTTCAGAACATCGATAAAGATCTCCATTTCACCGCCGCAGCACATGGTGATATTCTCCGGGTTCTCCGGATCAAGACTGTAGGCCACCTTCCGGGGCGCGCCATCCGCAAGCGCCTTCCTTGCCTCTTCGATCACCATCGCCTCGAGCACGCCCCCTCCGATAGTCCCGACGATCGATCCATCGCCGTAGACGATCATCTTGGCGCCGGCCTTGCGCGGCGAGGACTTATGCGTCGAAACCACCGTTGCGAGCGCGATACTCTTGCCCTGCCTTTTCGCCTCGGCAATTTTTTCGAACAGGACAGCCTCATCGTTCATAGCACTCACTCCTCTCCCCTATCTGATCCTGGCTCTTCGACGTATTTCTTATAATCTTCCGGCACATCAACATCGGCAACAATTCCCGCATCATCCAGGTCCACCCCGACCACGCGGCGCTCATCTTTTCTTAGCACCGAACGGGCGCCATCCTTGAGCGGCGCCTCCATAAGCTCCTCAAACACGATTCGCGGAAAAATCACCGGATGTCCTCCGCGACCCCGGTAGCGCGCCACAACTATCTTGTCCGGTGCCCGTTCCCACCGCTCCCGGAGAGTCCTGTACGTGGATCCGCTCACAACGGGATGGTCCACGAGCGTCACAAGAACCCCATCCGACCGCCGATCGATCGCCCTCAATCCACACCGGAGGGAACTCAACTGTCCCAGGGCAAAGTCGCCGTTGATCACTACTTTTTCTCTTTCGAGCGCGACACCCTTCCTCACACTATCGGCCCGGGCTCCCAAAACAACAATCACCTCATTAACACCTGACTCCCACAGACGACGGCAGATTGTCTCGAGAAAAGTGCTGCGTCCGTATGCCAGGAGCGCCTTGGGAGATCCCATCCGGCTGGATTCGCCTGCGGCCAAAAGTATTGAAGAGAGCATATGGATAATTAGGCGATTAGGCAATTGAGCGATTTTGCGATTTGGGGGACAACTACACTATATTCGCCTAGTCGCCCAATTGCCTAATCGCCGCTGTCAGATTGTGCCGCAAAATCTGTCCCCCGCATCGCCGATGCCGGGGACGATGTATGCCCTATCGTTGAGACACCTGTCGATCGCTGCCGTGTAGACCCTCACCTCGGGGCAATGATGTTCGACTTCCTTCACACCTTCAGGAGCGGCGACGAGCGTGACCGCTCTGATATCCCGCGCACCGTTTTTCTTCAGCAATCCGACGGCGGCAACCAGCGACCCACCGGTGGCGAGCATCGGGTCGAGGATAACCGTGACGGACCTGGAGAGATCCCCGGGGAGAGAGTGATAGTATTCATACGGGGCAAAAGTTTTCTCATCGCGTTTCAATCCTATGAAGCCTATGGTAGCAAAGGGAATAAGATCGATGAAGGCGTCGAGCATCCCGATCCCCGCCCTGAGCACCGGAACCACCACGACGCATGCGCCATCAAGCGTCTCACCCTGCGCCTTCTCGAGCGGAGTATTCAGGCTCACCTTCTTGAGGGGAATATCCCTGACCGCCTCCGCGATGAGCACCGCCGATACCCGACGGAGGAACCTGCGAAACTTTGCCGTTCCTGAAGCGGCATCCCGCAGCCGCGCCAGGCCGTCGCTCACAAGCGAATGTTGTACCAGGATCACAGGCATAGTAACCACAGTTTAAAGTTGAAGGTGTAAGGTTTAAAGACAAAAAAATGTCATTCACAATCCCTCATCCAGGGATGCACGCAGGCATCCAGACGCGGGAAAAGGCACATTTTAACAGTCCGCGCCTGAGAATGCCAGCGCAAACAACCGCGCGGGGGTAATGGATCACTTATGAGTGTTACATTGCTGAATATGTCATTCCTGCGAAAGCAGGAATCCAGGTTTCATAATGGATCCCCGCTTTCGCGGGGATGACAAGCGAAATGGATACCACCCATAAGTGACCCCTTACGCGCGGGGTAATCCCCCCGCACTACGTGATGCGGAGAAGGGAAACCACACAAATCAGCAGCGAGTAGCCAGTAGTGAGGAGTCAGGAAAACTGCATAAAGTTACAAAGAAACAACAGACACATTATATTCGTCCAATTCGTGCCTGCACGCCGGAGTGCGTTTCTGCACGCAGGCGTGTAATTCGTGGTTAAGTCCAAATATTCCCTCTCTTACCCTGGAATACACCATGCCGCAACGAGAGCACATAGGCTGGACAGTAGTACATTTCCCGCCAGATTTGAGAGAGACATGAGGAATGCCTGGGGCCGGAACCGCTTCCCGCAATAGTTCGCCGCAGGGAGCCTCAGGATCAACACGAGCGGGATGAGAGCGAGGAAGATCCCCCCGCCAAGGATCAGTAAAAAGATGGCTCCCCTCTCCGCCATCCCGTAAAATTTCGCGAAGCCGTTCACGGTGCCTTCTGTTGCGCTCCGCGAAAAGGTGATCCTGATAGAGTCGAGGAGGTAGACGCCGGCGAATGTCACGATAATAAACGCAATGCTCGCAGAGAGCACGCCCTGCGCGTCAAGGTCAGCGAGTATGCTCCCTCTAATAACCGAAGAGCCCGGTAAAGATGTAAGGAAAACAAGGGAGATGGCGGAGAGGTGCAGCCCCTGGTCCAGAAGAAACATCCCCACACCCCCTCCCCGACCGCCCCGATCGAGCACCTGTATCTTAAAAATATCGATCCCAAGATGCGTGCAGGCAAGGAGGGCAATAAAGAGCCAGTATGCCGCGTCCCCCACAAGCGGGTAGCCCACGACCACCATCACGATCAGATAGATGAGCGCGTGCGGCAGCTGCCCCGCAAGGTACATCTTCTTCAGCCGGTAAATGCGCGCCGATTGAAGGGGAAAGTCAGCGATGAAATGCGCAAGAATCAATAATTTAAATAGCAGCATGGATCTTTCTCGATAATAAAGCGAGGAGCATCCCTATTTTACATCTGCTCCAAGGCAAGCATACTGATAAAATCATCCGCGCTGATCGCGGACGGAGAGGACATGTAGTGCTCACCCAGTATCTGTCCGGCGACCGGCGTCACCGCCTGGCGGATAGCGTTGCCGCCGGTCTGGAGCACTATGTCGATCGATCCATCCGAGTAGTAGGTCTTCGATACCTCCTCCGCCCCCTGCACAACCCCTTTCACCGCGATCTCGATCTGGTCGTTCTGGACAATGAAATCCTTGAGGGTCGTGGTGGAGTTCACTACAGTCCCGTATATCCTCTCCGCGAGGCGCCGGTAGGCGTCAACCGTTGCAGCGCGCTCGGTGGAAGCCCTGACGAGCGCCCCAAACGCCGCCGCGTACTCCGTGAGAGAGACCGGCGTGATCTCTTTCCAACAGAGTGAAATATCGCGTCCCAGAACTGTTTTCACCTTTGAGAGAGGGAATTCCATACGAACGACGGCTGTGCGCTCATCTTTCTGATACTCCGATTTCACACTCTTTGCTTCACCCGTGCTCGTGAGGAGTGATTCGCACAACTTGGGATCCCGGTTCATGACATCGCCCACCGTTTCATCGCCCGAGAGGCGAACCATCTCCAGTTTCTCGATGATTGCTTTTTGCGCCCTGTATCGCGCCTCGTTCAACGCCCATCGCTCGGCCTCTGCAGCATCCGTTATCTCAGGGGGAGCGATTACCCTCGCCTCCCCGCCGATCACGATATTCTCCAGGCTTGGTTTGGGATTCTTAAGGCGCTCCAGGAGCGCCTTCGCATCCTTGAGCGGAACCTTCGGATCATCGAGCCTTTTGATCAGCATCTCCTTCGGAGGAAGACCGGTTCCCTTTGCGCGAAGCATCGCAAGGTTCCAGGGGGAAACGGTCGTGTGCTGCGCCTCTTTCACCGAAACGTACTTCTGGGGCTCGCCGGATGCCTGGACCTGAACGACTCCCCGGGAAACCCCCACATCCGTGGTGCGTGTATCTTTCCCCACCCCCATGGAAAACGCCGTTCCGCGCACCGCCGCCACCGCCGCCGGCGACTTGAGCGTGAGCTTCGTGTCGGACGGCAAATTGTCCAGCTTGGCGAGAATCTCCCCCCTGAGGAGTCCGAGGTCCGTCAATTTTACCACGGAACCATTCGCATCCTTCGATTCGCTGAAGAGCTTTTCAACCTTCAACTGAGAGTTCTCCTTCAGGCGAAATTTATTCGGCGGATCAAGCTGCAGATCCGCGTAGGAATTATTGGATGTTCTGAGAGAGTCGTCCGCCTTGAGCTTTGATCCGGGGGCCGCCGGCGACCATGCGCTGCCCGGCGGTTTCAACAGCTCCGCATCATGATATACCTTCACCACGGACACCGGCAGTGTGGATACGGTATCGCCGCACATGGCGCTTCCGCAGATGAAGACGAAGCCGCAACAAATAATGATCCTTTTATTCACAGGCATCCTCCATGCATCGCTGACTGACAACAAATCTCCGCGGCCGATCCTTCTCACACGCTGAAGATCTCGCATTGGAATCCCCGCCGAGCTGTCGATTAGAACAACGTTACCAAAGACAAAGCATCTCGTCCAGACCTAGCCGGGCATCTACAGCTTTTATGCCGTTATCGTGGATGCAAGCACATCACTGCAAGATGTCTTATCATCCATATCCGGACGGTTCCCGAACAGTCGCCACGTTCCTATTTCCGGCACCAACAGCTTCAGAATCACTTAGCCTGGATTATTCATGAGGCGCCCGTAGTAAAAGGGACATAACCACTGAGGGCACTGAATACACTGAGTATTTGGACGCAGATGTGCACAGATCAACAACAGTAGCTAGGGACTAGTAGTTAGGGATTAGGGAAAGTGAAACTGAAATGCGGTAGCGGGATATCAGTAGCCGGGTGCTAAGGATAATGTCCCAGAGATATAGCATTCTCCCTACTACGTAACTACTAACCCTAGCTACTATTCTTTTATGAAGATCAGGTATGTCAATTTTGAATTGGTGAATAGATCAGGCTAGTATGATCTACTTACCAAATTTATTGTTTTAACCGCGGATTACGCTGATTATGCGGATTCTTGTTTATAATCCGCCTAATCCCTGCCTATGCCGAAGCGGAGCTCCGGCTCCGCGCAGGCAGGAGCGAAATCCGCGGTTTCATGCTTTAATCCTTTCAAATCGCTCTTTTATGCTTCTGATGAATAATCCAGATTAAATCTCGGCTGTGGCAAATAGAAGACCACGCTTTTGATTTCACCTTCGAGGACCGACTCATCACCTGGTAATGTCTCAATTATATGTAGAATTATCTATGTTGTAGGGGCGTGATCCTTCGGCAAGCTCAGGACAAGTTTTATCGCGCCCGTGTTCGATAAACTAGTCCTGAGCTTGCCGAAGGATCGAACCCCTGCAAATCAAAGGAACCCAAATTGAGTCGCTACTCATTACCCGATGCAGGAGATTCCCCAAAATAGTGAGCACTAAATTGGTTACTGGTAATTACCAGACAGATACAAAATTCAGCATCTGTAGTATTCCAAGTTTGGAAAAGAAGCAATCATATCTTTCACCGCGGAGACGCGAAGGACGCAGAGATGATAAATCATGCAAAAAACAAGGCTATTATGAATTACACGACTTACGCACTTTGATGGCGATTTGAAGCTTTTCTATCGGCTATGATCAGGGTATCAGACGTCTTTTAGGGAATCAAGATGTTCACGCAGGCAGAGTGTTGGCAGAGGAGATGGATAAGTGCTAAAAGCGCT
>JAPLCW010000067.1 GCA_026392015.1 Candidatus Auribacterota bacterium
GCGCCTTTCTGCGTTGAAGCGATTGGGGTTGAAGGGAACAGGACTCAAAATCGCATATAACAATGAGGGTGCATGGCGGATCGCAATGAGCCCCAGTATGCATCGCGCTTTGTCTAACTCGGTGCTGCAGCGGTACGGCTTTGTGCTTCCATCGACGCTTGCGACGGCGTAATGTCGCTGGGTTCAACCGCCGGATGCCGAAAACGGCATGTCCGGTGGTGTGGGAGGGACTGCGGGCGAAATCCTGCAGCCCCGACCCGATTACGAAACCTGGATTCCTGCTTTCGCAGGAATGACATATTCAGCAATGTACTACCCATAAGTGATCCATTACCATCAGCTCCAGAATTTGCTGTACAACCGGTCAGGGAGAATCTTCATGGCCCAGGCCACAATACCCCATCTCTTCGTGATGTAGGCGTGCTTCCTCTTTTTCTCAATTGCCCTGGCGATCTGGAAGGCCGCTTTCTCCGTGGGAATGACCCAGAAGGCTCCGCGCTGTCCCTGCATCATTGATGTGGAAACATGACCGGGCTTGATATCCGTGATGTGTATCTTGCTGTTCATCCTCAGAGCCTTGATCCTCAACCCGTGCATCAGGTTTGATACAAACGCCTTCGAGGCGTTGTAGACGGGAGAGCCGTGCCCTCCCCGGATCGCCGCCACCGAGGAGATCCCCACGATATGTCCGCTCCCGCGGTTGCAGAAGTAATCGAAGGCGTAATTAAGAATCGCCGAGAAGCCGAGCACGTTCACGTTGATTGTAGTAATCTCCTGTTCCCAGGTGGGATCCTGGAAGATGACGCCGGCGCTTATGACGATCAGATCCACGCCTCCCATCTCGCGTATGAGCTCCTCCAGCAGTTTCCGCGCTTCCTCTGTCCGCGTCACATCGATCTTCTTGACGTAACTTTGCGTCGGGAGCTCGCGCTGGAGTTCGTGCAGAAGCTCAATCCGGCGTGCGGCGAGGCCGAGGATATACCCGCGCCGCGCAAGCTCTTTTGCGAGCTCGCGTCCTATACCCGCCGACGCCCCGATCACAACGGCTTTTTCCATAGGCAAAATGCCTCGCGGATAAGAACCGACTCAAGATGTATTAGCTAATTGACTGCACATCAAGTAAGCGCATGCAAAATATTTCGTAAACTATTTTCTTCGCAGAATACTTACCAACACATTATACATGCGCCTATTTGATCCGCAATATGTTATCTAATATGTCTTGATAATAATACAGCTTCCGGGAGATTAGAATAACAAATAGGCAGAAAAATGGCGCTCGCGGAACTTTTTACTTTGACCTATATTTTTCTTATACTTGTAGACACGTGATATGCAGGTCGAACAGCAGATCGGGAGGGCATATGGACTACAGGAGAGTTATCCCCTGTCTGGACACAAAGGATGGGCGACTGGTCAAAGGCGTACATTTCGTCAATATAAAGGAACTCGGCGATCCTGCGGAAGCGGGCTCCGCCTACAGCGCTGCGGGAGCCGACGAGCTTGTTTTTCTGGACATCACCGCGACGCTTGAGAATAGGAAGACCTTCGTCGAGGCGGTGAAGAGGACGATCGAGCGCATTACGGTGCCGTTGTCCGTCGGTGGAGGAGTCAGGGATATTAAGGACATGAGGGAGTTGTTCGAGATCGGAGTATCCCGTGTCTCCATCAACAGCGCTGCGGTGCGGAAGCCTGATTTAATAGGAGAGGCGGCGAGGGAGTTCGGCAGCGAAAAAATAGTTATCGCCATCGACACCCTCAAATCGGCGGTAAGCCCCTCGGGTTTCGAAGTAGTGGTGAGTGGAGGGACCAGGCCGACGGGCTTGGATGCAGTGGAGTGGGCCAAGAGAGCCGAGGATCTGGGCGCGGGAACGATCCTCCCAACGAGCATGGATGCGGACGGCACGCAGGCAGGGTACGACATCGCCATGACGAGGGCAATTGCAGATGCGGTGGATGTGCCCATCATCGCGTCGGGCGGGGCGGGAACGCTCGATCATCTCTACGAGGGGATCACAGAAGGCCACGCGGACGCCGTGCTCGTGGCCTCAATCGCACATTATGGCACGTACACAATCGGCGAAATGAAAGAATATCTCGCTTCGCGGGGCATCCCTGTCAGATTATAGATCATGAAGGTTCCCCCTCGCCGTCGTTCACTCCCCCGGACGGAAGAGGGAATGCATAAGGAAACTTTGTCGCGCGCACGTGGGTGTGCGCTACGGCTGTGAGTGGCTTCACAGTGCGGCCATTGGCCGCACGCGAATTCATCTGTGTGCATAAATTTTATATCTGTGTTCATCTGTGATGCACATTGAAGGCTTAACGATCATCACAGATACACACAGATAACCAGGCCTGCCTGTCGGCGGGCGGGGATGAACACAGATGGAACGACATACTGCGAAATAGTGAACTACAGATTTAAAGGTGGACAATCTTTCCCCCAAGAATATTGTATCGCGAGTAGTATAGAGAGGGGATTATCAGGTCCACTATCATAAGGACAGGCGAACCATGCCCGCAAATCTCCCGCCACAGTATATATCCGCCGAGCAGAAGCTGAAATTGGCAAGGGATCCTGAGGGGAAAATCGCCATCCTCGAGGAGATGTGGTCGCTCCTCCCCAAGCACAAGGGAACCGACAAGATTCAGGCCGACATCAAGCGCCGGATATCAAAGTTGAAGGCCGAGGCGGAGAAGAGCAGCAGCAGGAAAAAGGGTTTCTCCATCACGGTGGTCAGGCAGGGGGCGGGCCAGATCGTGGTGCTCGGCCCTCCCAATTCAGGGAAATCGAGCGTCGTGTCTCTCCTGACCGGTATCGAGTTGAAGGTCGCTCCCTACCCGTTCACCACCGTTTTGCCTAATCCCGCGATGATGCCCTACCTCGATGTCAGTGTGCAACTCCTGGACATGCCGCCCCTTGCGGAGGGGCATCTCGAATTCTGGGCGATCAACATGATTAGAAATGCCGATGCCGCCCTGCTTGTGGTGGATGTCTCGCGAGAGGACAGTCTCCGCGGGCTCGATTGGATTCTCTCCGAGCTTGACCGGCGTGTGACGCATCTGGGGCGGGAGGAGGGCGGCAGTGAAAAGCCCTCGGGATATAGTGTGAAGGAAACGCTTCTTGTCGCCAATAAGATGGATTGTGACGGCTCGAACGAGAAGGTTTCCCTCCTGCATGATCTCTACGAGGGAAGATTTGACATTTTTCCATTCTCCTGTACGATTGCCGGTGATGGAAATGCTCAGGAGCTCCGCACGCGGATATTTGCACTTCTCGGCATGATCCGCATCTACTCGAAACAGCCCGGCAAGAAACCGGACCTGGCGCAACCGTTTACTATCCGGTCGGGCTCCACGGTTTTGGAGTTTGCGGAGCACGTGCACAAGGATTTCGCCCGCGGGCTGAAACAGGCGCGCATATGGGGCTCCGCGCGTTTCGAGGGCCAGGCAGTGAGCCGGGATTACGTGCTCAGGGATGGAGATGTTGTCGAGCTCAGTGTGTGAGGCATTGTCCAGGGAGTGGATAGATGCTGCGTAGAGGGGATATCCCCGCGTTTCATATCTTATTCCTTCAATGGGGCTACGACCGCAGCGGAGAAATCCATACTGCCCTAGGCTGGATTATTCACGAAGCGCGCGTAGTAAAAGGGGCATAACCACTGAGGGCAATGAATATACTGAATGTCTGGACGCAGATTTGCGCAGATGAACGCAGATTGCAACAGTAGCTAGCCTGGATTATTCATCAGACGAATAAAAGATCAATTTAAACAGCCTGACATATGCAACCGCGGATTCTGCGGATTAGGCGGATTACACAATGCAAATCCGCGTAATCAGCGTAATCCGCGGTGAAGACATTAAAAGTTGATGAATAGATCAGGTTAGAATAAGTAGTTAGGATAAATTCTAAGAAAAATTTTAAAAGTACCCAAAGAATGATAGGGAATGGAAAAGTTACTCACAATAGCTTTGAGCATGATGTGGGGTACAATATAACTATCAAAGGTATGCTTTATAATGTTATCCAGTTCGTCTGGAAGGCCGGTTTATATAAAAGGGAAACAGCCAAACTAAAGGAGGAGGGAAAGATGAGAACAACATTAGTTGTGGTTTTAAGTGTGATGTTTACGGCGGGTTTATGC
>JAPLCW010000194.1 GCA_026392015.1 Candidatus Auribacterota bacterium
GCAACTAAAATCCAGAGGGTAGGTCTCCACACAGGGGGGTAAAAATCCCTTTTCGGCCAAAGCACTCAATATAATCAATCCATAAGCCTCGGAAAAATACAAAAAACCTCAAATATCAAAAATCTGCGAAAGTCGGGCTAGTAAACTGCAGCAGAAATTCGGATCCCGTACCGGATTCCTGCTTCCTGCTTTCGCCAGGATTAGTTTTGCGGGAATGACGAGTGAAACAAATACCTTCGATGGGTGACACAGTACAAACATTTCCCGATTTTAATTCCCACCAGAGTCGAAGAGGAGTAAAATAAATTCCGGTGCTTGGAAAGCCGTATCCAGGGAAACTGAACGTACGGTTTGATGAGGGGAGCAGGAAAATTATAATAGGGAAGCGATAAGGGCACGAAGCGGGAAATGGCGGGTACAGATACGCCAAACCTAAATCAGATCAATCCCTTCTCTCCACTCCACCCGGAGGTGGGGATGGAAATTGCCCGGCCCTTGTTCATCGTATCCGCTCAACGACGGCAATGAAAGGTGAAGCGACGTGCGACGGGCGTTCTCTTTTCAGCATTTCTTCCGTTGGCTTTTCCCGATGGTGGCGACTCTTGTCCTGTATGAATTAGCAACCCATACCAGCCAAACTCCTCGAATCTTATCGCGCTACAGCATAAGAGGATTCTTTTTGCTTATTAGCAGCGTGGTCGCGGCAGCGCTGTGTTGGTGGGCAGCCATCGACGGTGAGCGCTATCAACGGATGTGGAACCGTGCACGAGCACTACCCCTCACACGCTTCATCATCGCGGTTTTATCAGTTCTTTGCGTCGTTGATTTTTTTACCGACTGCGTGCAAACCGTCCTCATACCGTTCAGCCCCATTCTCGTAGTGGCCGCATTTCTCGCGCCCCTTTTCCTGTCCCTCAGATACAGCCACCAGGTACTGGGAAGAACAGCCATGGTCGGCGTCGCATCTTTTATTGCTCTGGTAATTGCGGAACTGATCTTCCGGTGTTTCCTGCTGCAGCATATGGTCCCGGTCACAACGCGGGATTTCAATACGCTCATTTCCTCCCACTGGTCGCACCCCGTCTCAGTGGCGAAGCCGGAAGGAGCGTTCAGGATACTCGGCCTTGCGGATTCATTCGGTACCGCGGGTGGGGACGCTAACTACCATTATATTCTCGAGCAATTGCTAAGACAGGACGACCCTCACGTCGAAATCATCAACATATCGCACCCCGCATATGACCCCATCGATGAGCTCACCGTTTTTAGACGTTTTGGCCGGCACTACAAGCCGGACATCGTGCTCCACTCGTTCTTTGTCGGGAACGACTTTACAGCCCGGTCTGGAGATCTGATGTCCTACCGCGGCATACCGGTGCGGCCCTGCGGAGGTTTGACTGCATTGCGCCCTAACCGCTTTATGCTCTCCCAGTTGCTCAGGTCTTATAGAATCCTCCTGAATGACCTGAGGCAGAAAAAGAAAGAGCAGTCCCTCCATGAACCAGTCGGGAGTTTTTCTTCCAGCGAATTTCTCAGATTGGAGCGAGATCGGCTTGTAATTTGGCGGACCGGTTCCGCACCGATGACACAGTGGGATGAGGTCAGCGCAATACTGGACACGATGCGAAAGGAAGTGAGCCGGAACGGCGGGACTTATGTGATGGTCATTCACCCTGATCAGTTCCAGGTGGAAAATGCCTTGCGTGAGAAGATCTTCAGCGACTATCACCTTACACCCGCCCACTACGATATCGAGCGGCCCCAGAAGTTACTCACACGCTACTGCGCCTCCCGCGGGATACCCTGCATTGACCTCCTTCCGATCATGTGCGCATCCGGTTCCAACGGGGGCCTCTATCTCTTACGGGATACGCATTACAATGAAGAGGGAAACCGGATCGCCGCCCGTGCGATATATGAGTTCCTCAGGGCAAAGAAGATTCCGTAGTGACTCTGCTATAAGAGCCAAACCAGTATTCAATTCCATCCCGTTATAGGGGTGGGGGATCAGAGGGCGGCGACGCTTGTCTTGAATAAATCGATTGAAAGGGCGTGTACCGCATATGCAGCTGTGATTCTTTCCGACGGCAAGATATCGGATCTGGTGACATTGAAACCTATAGTAAGGCCAGTGGTTTCAAAACATATCGCGACTGAATACGCCGTTGATGTTGTAGGGGCGCGATGCACTTGTCCTGAGCGAAGTCGAAGGATCGCGCCCGTGCCACGTATGTTATGTGGCGCGTTCGATATTTGCCCGCCTCCAGCGGGAATCGACCCCCTACAAATCAATGCCACCCCAATTGAGCTGCTGCCTTAGAGGACGCAGAGATGATAGATCATGCAGAGAGCCAGGCTATTATGAATTATTCTTTGCGATCGCTCTTTGCATGCTCTGCGCCTCTGCGGTGAGCTATTAATCTTTTGAAAAAAAACGGGGAAAGTCCTGAGAGGCCTGTTATTTAACCGGCTCATGAATTTATGGTACACTTTATAAATAGGTAGAATAGAGACACTATTGAACCGGAGGTAAAAATGAAACGAGGCATGCTGTATCTCTCACTATTTTCGATTCTCGCGCTATTTGCATCTGGCATCGCATATGGTACCGAATTATCGCGTGCAGGCGACCTGCTGAAGGTGACGCTCGTCAACAATTCGGACGTCTATAGCGACGATCAGGTCTACGTCCAAATGGTAGGCACTGACGCCGCCGGCTCAGGCATGCTGGGGCATGTGGATCTTGCGACTTCGGCATGGGTTGAAATCTCCGAAGCCGACAATACCGTTACTCCCCCCGGCGGCCCGTGGGGGCGCCAGTACACCGACTATGCCCGGAAGCTTTCCGATCTGAAGAGCGAGGGGCTCCATAGTTGGTCTTTTGAGATGCCGCACATCATCAGCGGCAGGATATTTGTGTCCTTTGAACAACCGGTGTATTATCACGTGAGCCCCGGCCCGGCCCTCGAGACCCCATCCGCCGTCGACTCGGCACTCCCGAACTACCCGCTCATATTCGACAAGGTGGAGCTGGACTGGGAGAATGGCAAGGAGCCGTTTCTCAATACCACCACCGTCGATTTCTTCAGCATCTCTTTCATGCTCGATCTGAAACTCTCCGACGGAACCTCGCAATCGCGCGGGTTCACGAGTTCCAGGAAGGCGATACTGGACGCCCTTCAGGGCCTCCCTTCGATATGGCAGAATGGCGTTGTGAGCGGCAGCTCCGGCATCATAAGATTCATCGCGCCCCAGAACCTTCTCGATCCCAATCCGTTCGAGGACTTCTTCGACAGTTATGTCAATGAATGCTGGACCTATTACACGACACACACGCTGACCCTGCAGAGCCCGCCGAATACCACGCCATGGAGCGCAACCGGGCAGGTGGTCGAGGGTGTTTTTACCTTTAACGTTGCCGGAAGCCCAGAGGTGGTAACCATCAACAACCTCGCCGGACAGGGCGAACATATCTTCGGATGCGATGGCGCGGGCTACCTATTTACAACGGGGACCGACAGCATAGCCAAACAGGGGATCATAACCCAGATGGGCGCCGCTTTGAACAGGTCCGTCCTTTTCAACGTAACGGACAGTGCCACCTGGTGGAACGACCCGTCGCAGTTTTACGGCCAGGATGCGACAAATCAGTATTCGAAGGTCCTGCACCAAGCCGCGTATCAGGGATACTGTTACGGCTTCCCTTATGACGATGTGGGGAATTTCAGTACCGGGGTGACCGGGGACGCAACGGAGGCGGTCATCAGCATCCAGCCAATGAGCGACCAGGCGATTCTGCGTCTTAAGCCCAACAAGGGCATTTTCTCGACAACGGATAACCTCAGCCTGCTCGTGGATGTGACCCAGGCGATATCCACGCCGTTTTACCCGGTGTTCTACATCACCCTCCCCTCAGGGCAGAAGCTCTACATCCTAGAGGGGAACAGGTTCACCGGAACCCCCAGCGCCTATGTGCAGAGGAAGCGGAAAAACAAGTTTGTGCCGGTAGCCGTCACTGTCCCGGGCGCGGAGAGCAATATCCCGCTGCTTGGCGTCTCCTTTAAAAATATCCCCCCCGGCGATTACGTAATCCAGGGCGGGGCGGTGAACACCCAAACGCCGCTTGTAAACGGGATCCCCAACTGGCTTTCGGATTGCTCCGATAGCGAGATCATCCGCGTGCGTTAAGCGAAGTTAAGAACTTTAAGGGTCAAACCTTTACAAATATACAATTCCAATCCGCCCAAGATCTTAATTAGTAGGACACCTAAACTTACCTTAAAACGTGGGCTACAAGGATGCTCTACTCCTCCGGGGGAAATGATCCACTTCTTGGATTTCTCAAATATCCGGGAATAGATTTCCCACCCACTTTGTCTAATAATTAGTATTGGAGGATAGATATGTTCAAACCTCGAGACAACGGAAATATGGGATAAAGAAGCTAATTTCACTAATTTGAATGAGGTGAAATATGGCAAAGTATGAAGCGATGATCTCTGCAGCATCCATTGAACAGTGCATTTTTATGATTCGTGAAAATAATAAGGTAATACTGGGCAATCATCTCGCGGAGCTTCATGCTGTAGCAGCATGGGTATTGATGGAGGCAGTGAAGGGAAACATTGAACGAATTGCTGAAAATTTTATGTTCCAGATTACAGATGAGGAGATTATAAACTTGAAATCATAAATTGCGACTTCAAGTTGGGGCGAATTGCGCCGTGCAACCCCTATGCTTACCCAGAGCAGGGGGGGATTGGTGATGTTGCGCATGAGTCCGGCAACACACATCGAACCGGCTCGGAAAATAATCGAATCGGAGAAGAAATAGGATTTTGGACGGATTGGAATTGTATATTTGTAAAGGTTTGACCCTTGATGCATACAACATCTCCGCCCGCGAACCCGTGGGAGGTGTTATCGCGTCCCCGTCCGCACCCCCCAACTCCCCGGTTGAGTACAGAAAAAGGTCTTGCCTGCTTTCACATCGGCGGCTGTCGCTCCGCATTCGTCAAGTTTCGCCTTGATATCTTCGTAGATCTCCTTCAGCGTCTTCATCGTCGGGCCGGGGCCCGAGCTGGGCCACTGGAATGGGCCGGGAGTGGGCGCCACCGTTCCCGAATTCAGATATTCATAGATCTGCTGGAACGTGTACATCCCGCTTCCGGCTGACGGAAGGCCGGGAGAATCCATGCTTTTTGTTGGCGTAGGCGTTGGGGTGGATGTGATCGTGGGAGTCGGCGTGGGGGTCATTGTAGGAGTCGGGGTTGGGGCGAGCTCTTCATTCCCAACGGTTGCGGCCGGCTGCGTCGCGGCGGATTTTCTTACAAATACCCAGTTAAGCATGATAGTCTTGCTGGCCGGAGCGCCTTCCGGATGCGTCCACATGTCAAAAGCGACAGTCACATCTGCGGTCGGAAGATTGCTTGTAAGCGCGCCCTGATACGCATCATCAATATAAAAGGAGACATTACCACTGTATCTATTCACCCTCCAGAGATGGTACCCGGACTGATAAGTAATCACTATTGAACTCTGCGTGTTTCGTATCT
>JAPLCW010000046.1 GCA_026392015.1 Candidatus Auribacterota bacterium
TCCTGGAAACTTGTCTGAGCCTCAAGAGCCGTGCCGCTCACTATATAGTCATACAGGTTCTGAAACGTGTACATCCCGCTCCCCTCTGACGGAGCTCCGGGAGCGTCAAGGCTTCCGGCAATGACCACGCCGGCCAGGCCGACCGCAAACATCAAAGCGAACACTAGCGTCATCAACTTTTTCATCTTTTCAACTCTCCTTTCTCTTTTTGCCGCAATGACAGTGAATGATATATTTCCACCGCAGAGACCATGCCACCAGAGCCTTCCCTGCCCGCCATGTGGAACGCCCACAGGCAAGCAGACCGCAGACAGGGCACACGCAAAGAATGCAGCGTCAATGCCACTTTGCATCCCCGCGCCTTCCGCACCTCTGCGACTTGAATAGTATGAACCATAGACTAAAGCTACACTCCTTCCCAGCCTGATCCAATACGTTGCGCACGGATCAATGTATGTGTCAAACTGCCCTAATGCGTCCTACCCCCTAATATTCAAGGATAAAGATTTGACACCCGATTCCCCACAGATCTTCTTACTCTAAGATTCGGAATTATCTCCGCAGGTGGAAAAGCGCTCAACGCCCGCCTATCTGCGGATAGTCAAAGTGTTCACCTTACAGCTACTCAACCCTACCGGACTGCGCGGACCCAGTCCGTCGTCTCCGTCCAACCATAATGGACCACCATACAATCGCCAAAACCCACGGCGTACGCGCCGTCAACACCGTACAAAGTCGAGGACCAAAAACCATGCCCATGATGTGAATCCAAGCTCGCCTTGTTCGTACATATCAAGCTTAGCTCGCCTTCAACGCCCCCTGTGGGCAGTCTCCAGTCGTCTTTCCCTAACCACACCAGCCCATCAGCCCAGGACATGGCGGCAGCCCAGAACATATCTACGTCCGCTGCGCAGCCAGGACCACCCATTTTACTTGCCACGTACATCGTCCCTATTTGCACGACATCACCGCTACCTGGATACGGACCATATTGAGTGTACCAGTCTGGCGTTGCGGTTGGTGTTATTGTTGGAGTTGGTGTTATTGTTGGTGTTGCTGTCGGTCTCGGCAGTGTAACTAATGTTCCAGTCTGGATGCCCCAGCTTCCTGACTGCGTGCAGAAGAACTTCCTGCCCGACTCAACATTATCAGCGGTCACGTCGCTCTGCTCATATGATGTCTTGAGAGCATCACCAATCTGCTTCGTGCTCTTCATCGTGGACCCGGGGGCTGCACCGGGCTCCTGGAAACTTGTCTGAGCCTCAAGAGCCGTGCCGCTCACTATATAGTCATACAGGTTCTGAAACGTGTACATCCCGCTCCCCTCTGACGGAGCTCCGGGAGTATTTCCACCGCAGAGACCATGCCACCAGAGCCTTCCCTGCCAGCCATGAGGAACGCCCACAGGCAAGCAGACCGGAAACAGGACACCCGCAAGGAATGCAACGTCAATGCCGCTTTGCATCCCTGCTCCTTCCTCACCTCTGCGACTTGAGCAGTCTGAACCAGAGACTAAATCCACCCCCTTCCGCAGCCTGATCCAATACGTTGCGCACGGATCAATGTATGTGTCAAACTGCCCTAATGCGTCCTACCCCCTAATATTCAAGGATAAAGATTTGACCCTCGACATACTCGACACGGTGGACACCCTTGCCGTTCGGCTAATTTCACGCAGAGGGATCGGGCCTGCACCCCTTCTCTCACAGGGCTAGTGAGTGCGCCCTGCCAGGCGCACAAGAACAAGGACCCTCTCTGGAGATTATCCAGAGTTATAGCCGCAGGTAGGAAAGCGCATAGCGCCTGCCAATCTACGGATGATCAAATACTAATTAGGGAACACATACGCACAGCAGGTGCTCTGCAGACGAACCAAGGGCATTCGCACTACAGTCCTTTGCGCTAACTGAAGGCCTGTGATAACATTCATTCCCACCCGAATAGTAAATAGGCATTTTCCCTTCGGGATCTGTCGACCTCGTTGTGCAGCCAGCCCCTGCAACAAATTCCTTGCAGATGCTACAACTATCGTCGTCATCCCAGTTCATTGCTAAACAGTTTAAAGAATACGCTGGACACACCTCGTTACATGGTATACCACCCGTGGTCGAATAAAACCAACAGCCCATGTCGTCGGGGGAACCGAGCTGTGTAGCCCTCCACTTGCCGCCCTTCGCCTCGCATGCGGCCGCACCCCACGGTGTTGGTGTTTGTGTCGGTGTTTGTGTCGGTGTCGGCGCTAATTGCGCTGTCCCTGTCTTAATCCCCCAGCTTCCCGCCTGCGTGCAGAAGAATGGCTTGCCCGATTCCACATTTGCGGCAGTCGTGGTTGAGCACAAATCGAACAGGGCTTTGACAGCATCACCAATCTCCTTGGTGGTCTTCATCGTGGAGCCGGGACCCGAAGTGGGCTCCTGGAAACTGGTCTGCACTGTGAGCGCCGTGCCGCTCGTCAGGTAGTCATACAGGTTCTGGAGCGTGTACATCCCGCTCCCCGCCGAAGGGGCTCCCGGAGAGTCAAGGCTACCGGCAATTACCACGCATGACAGGCCAACCATCAATATCAAACTTAGAGCTATTGTGATTATCTTTTTCATTTGTGTATCCATCCTTTCACTTTTTACTTTCAACTGTAGTTGCCCCCTCATCCTGCCCTCTTCCCCCGACTTCACTCGGGACAAGCTCCCCCAGGGAAGAGAAAAAAATGAGGGCTTTTTCCGTTAAGTTTTCGTAATGGGATATCTCTCCCCTGAATTCCGCAGTTAGGGATCAGGGGATAATCGAATAACGGAGGTACTATTACGCCGGAGGGGCGCGGATGGAAAAAAGTGTGGCGAGACTGCTTATATAAACCGGATCATCACAACACCGGCTATGTGCACATGGATCATCCATTTCCAGCCTGAGTGAACAGATTGAATCTGAATCCTTGTTGTATCTCTCGTCGTTGGCCTTCAGGCCTGGTACAGGTACCGTGCCGCTGTTTATTTCAGAATCGACAGGGCTGCCGGCCAATCTGTACCCCGCATCTTTTCCAATCTCTTTCCATGGACCCGGATCGGCATTGGCCAGATACTGCACATTCCGGCCGGGCCCGAAATGCATCCACCCTGCGTTCTCCCCCCACGCATACCCGTAAAATTGGCCGGTCTCATCAAGATACACCTGCGAATGACTGGTGCGGAAGCTGATCCATCCCGTGACTTCGGAC
>JAPLCW010000187.1 GCA_026392015.1 Candidatus Auribacterota bacterium
CGAGTATGTGGACAGCGCCTTGCCCCTCGGGCAGACGTACTACTACAGGCTCACCGCGGTGGATACCTCGGGTCGCGAGAGTCCGCGGACATCAGCGGTCTGGGCGACGGTGGGGCATCTGAGGGTGTGGATGCCGGATTACCGGGGAGAGCCCGGCGATGAGGTGCGCGTGAGGGTCAGTGCCGAAAATGCGCGCGGGATATCCTCAAGCTCGGGGATGGACATCTACGTGAACTTCGATCCATCGTTTCTTGCGTATCTGGGGGTCGAGAGGACCGCCATCACGGAGCAGCTCACCGTTGTGGCGAATGCCGTGGGTGATACCGTCCGAATCGCGGCACTGGGGAGCGATCCGCTGGTGGGGGAGGGGCATCTGTTCGACGTGAGATTCAGGGTATTGGGCACTGTAACGCCCGGACAGATATCGACGAATTCACTGACGCTGGTGAGGATGTACGACTCCGGCGGCAGGCCTCTCGCGATCGACTACAGCCATCCCGCGACTCTTACCGTGGCCTCCGAATATATTCTCGGCGATGTGAACGGTGACGGCCATGTGAGCGCGAGCGATGCGGCGCTTGCGATGCAAATATCAGTGGGGAACGTTTCTCCGACGGCGCTTCAGATGGACGCGGGTGACATCAATTGCGACGGGAGGATCGATTCGGCGGATGTGGTGCTGATCATGAGGATTGCGGTGGGTCAACCGATCAACCCGGCCGGTGTTGCGAGCAAGCAGGTATTCGTGCCTTCAGGCGGGTACAGCGTGAGCCTGCCCGAAGCGAGCGGCTCGGCAGGGGAGACGATCAGCATACCGCTTGCGATAAACGACGCCATACGTTTCAGCGGTTCGGATATTTATCTCAATTATGATTCGCATCTCCTGATGCCGGTCGAGGTGAAGACGACGGAGTTGACGGGGAGCTGCGGCATGGACTGGGACATTGTGAGGGATGGCGTGATTGTGATCACGTTCGGCCAGGATGTGGCGTTGATGAGCGGGCAGGGGAATCTGGTTGAGATCACTTTCCGCGTGGCGGATGACGCGGCCGCTGGGGCGGAGAGCCAGTTGAAGCTCTCGCACGTGAAGCTGAGCGGGCAGTATGGGGACAGCCTGGCGTGGTGGGCGGGGGTGAGCACCGTGGACGGTCTCTTCCGTGTGAGCGGCGGGGCGCCGCCGACTCCCACGCCGCCGATTACGGCGAGGCTCTGGACGAATCAGGAGAACTACCGGCAGGGAGATACGCTGGTGCTGTACTATTCGATGAAGCCGAACATTCCTGAAGGAACGCTTCGCCAGGTACAGGCGGATTGCTATCTGCTGCTTGCGTGTCCTGATGGGAGGCAGTACTGGTGTGACGGCTCCAAGGCAGGGAATCGTAAGCTCGTCACCAGAATGAAGCCGGTTGTGGCGTATCCCAAGGTTTTGAATGGGGAGGGAATAGTGCCGTGGTTTAGAAGTGCCGGCGGGGGGATAGAGGAGAAGAGCGGCGCAGCCGCTTCGGTGAGGATAGCCGGTTACCGGGCCGGGACATACACCTGGTACGCCGTGGTGGTGTGGCACAAGGCGGATCCGAGGAAATCTTCATACTGGCTCAGTAACCTGGCAAACGCTGAATTCAGGGTCAGGTGAAAATTATCGGGCGATCATATGTTGCGTGCCTTTCCTAGATATCTTGTCGCGGACCCTTCGGGATGTGCGGGGCAGGTAAATATGCAAGATAGTATCCCCTCTACGGCAGTGGGGGGGATGGGGAATAGAGAAAAAAGAAGGATCAAGCCTCAGATAGTATGAAAGAAAGGGATGGTAATAAGATATTTCAACCGGGATAGTGAATAATTTTTAAAGAGTTGGATTAAAAGGGAAGGGGATCTGTCATGAAAAAATTGCTGCTTTTATCAAGCGCTGCGATGTATGCGTTTCTCTTCTGTGGAGTGGCTCAATCCCAGCCCGCTGACTCATCCTGGCCGATGTTTCAACACGATGCTCAGCATACCGGACGAAGCCTCTCGACGGGCCCATTTATTCCGGCACTAGGCTGGAGTTATACATTCTTTCAATATGTAGGCTCCTCCCCTGTTGTGGACGGAAATGGCGGAATATATTTTCGCTCAGGCGGGAATAATATTCTAGCCCTTACCTCGGCCGGCAATTTTCATTGGAGCTACTCTTCCGGTATCAGTAGTAGAAGCTGCGCGGCACTGGGAAGCGATGGAAATATGTATATGGGTTCCGATGATAATTGCATCTATTCTCTCAGCTCTATTGGATCACTCCATTGGAGCTATACGACAGATGAATTTGTGTATGCGTCACCTACGCTTGGAAGCGACGGCGTGATTTATATTGGAGCTTATCGAAATGCTTTTTTCGCGATCGATTCCAAAGGTTCGCTCAATTGGAGCTACCTGCTGGAGTGGGTGATGGACTCTTCCGCCGCGGTCGGCTCAGGAGGAGAAATTTATGTTGGGACACAAAACCATTCTCTACATGCCTTTAAGTCAAATGGCGGAATGGACTGGTCTTACCTGGCCGGAGATTGGGTGGCCTCACCGGTGGTTGGGGGAGACGGGGAAATTTACGCCAGTTCTGGAGATAATCACTTGTACGCATTGCATAATGACGGATCATTTTATTGGAGCTATATAACGGAACGTGATTACTGGTCGGATTTCGAATCTCCGGCGGTTGGAATCGAGGGGGAGGTTTATGCCACCTCAGACAATGGCACCTTGTGCGCAATCAATTCCGATGGATCGCTCAGATGGATGTATACGACTGAGCGTCCTCTACGGTCCGGCCTTGCCCTTGGAGGCGATGGTCTCGTGTATTTCGGCTCGGATGATAATAACATATACGCGGTTGGCTCGGATGGCATGCTCCATTGGAGCTATGAAACAGGCGGGTGGTGTCGATTTTCTCCGGCGATTGGAGATAATCGAAGATTGTACATAGGATCATGGGATCAAACCCTTTATTGTCTGGAAGAGGCAACTCCCACTCCACTGCCAACACCAACGCCATACGCTCCTTGGCCGATGTTTCGCCACAATATGATGCATACCGGCGTCAGTCCATATTCAGGCCCGTCTAACCCTCTTCTCAGTTGGGGCATCGCAATGACGATCGGAGGTGAGAGCTATCCCAGAAGTTCCGCACCCGTAGTGAGAAGTGATGGGAATCTATATATTGGCGGCGCAAATTCCAAGTTATGTGAAGTGATATCCACGGGAGTTGTCAATTGGAGCTATGCAAGCGGCTCTATAGCGGCTTCTGCCGCTATCGGAAGCGATGATGCAATATACTATGGATCGCGTAATGCGAACATATACGCGCTTATGTCTTCCGGCTCCCTCAAATGGTCTTATAAAACCGGATCAGCCGTAACTGCGGCAGCCGTTATTGGAAGCGACAGCGGAATATATATAGGTTCTTGCGATAAGAATTTGTATTCCATGGACCCTGGCGGCGTGCTCATCTGGAGCTATAAAGTCGTGCGGAACGATCTCACGGGAGAGAGTGTGCAGTCATCTCCCTCAATCAGCTCGCACGGAGAGATCTATTTTGGTTCGCGTGACAACCTCCTTTATGCGATAAAATCGGATGGTTCACTTGACTGGAGCTATGACGTACTCAGTGAAATATTATCCTCGCCGGCGATCGGCGGAAATGGAAATATATATCTCGGTTCTTCCGACAATAATGTTTATGTGATCAGCCAAAACGGGGTATTATGCTGGAGTTATTTAACCGGTGATGATGTCTGGTCGCCTGCCGCGATAAGCGATGATTGGCGCGCATATATTGGCTCCTCGTCTTCTGACAATAACATCTATTCATTTAATGGCGATGGCACCCTTAGCTGGAGCTATGCAACGGATCGGGGAGTGGAGGTTCCCGCCACTATCGGAAGTGATCGCCGCATATATATTGCCTCCGGCACCAGTTATGGCAGGCTCTATGTGCTTGATTCTAAAGGATCTCTCAAATGGAGTTATGCGGGAGCTACATCGGATTACTTTCTCAGTCCGACAATAGGTGAGGAGGGCAGGATCTACGTCGCATCTCGTTATAGACTGAATTGCATAGGGGAAGCGCCTACAGCTACCCCCACATCCACACCCACAGAAACTCCAACGACCACTCCCACGTCTACCCCCACATACACTCCAACGCAAACCCCCACGATAACGCCGACGACTACGCCCACCAAAACTCCCACATATACTCCTACGGCAACCCCGACAGCCACTAGGACGCCCACGCCGACTGCAACTGCCACGTTTCAACCGGTGCCTTCGCCAGGGAGCTATGCCTACGTGACAAACTCGGGGAGCAAGGATGTGCCGCAGAATACAATCTCGGGGATCAATCTGACCAGTTTTGCGGTTGATCGCACCATCACGGTGGGGTTGACGCCGATGGGGATCGCCATCACGCCTGACGGGACATGGCTCTACGTGGTGAACAATGATTCGGACTCGGTTTCCGTGGTTCACACAGGGGATGCGCGGCAGGTTATGCAGATACCGGTGGGAGCGGAGCCGCTCGGGATCGCCATAGATCACGCGGGACGATATGCCTATGTCGTGAATTCCATGGAAAATCCTGAAACGACAAACGGCACTGTCAGTGTGATTGATATTGCGGCCAATACCGTGGTCGGCGAGATCCCGGTCGGGAAGTTCCCCGGATGGGGGATAGCCGTGTCGAATGATGATTCCAAGCTGGCGGTTGCCAATATCGATGACGATACGGTGTATCTGATAGACACGGCATCGAGGTCGCTGATAAATGTGATAGCCCGGCCGGATGGCGACAAGCCGATGGGTGTCGCATTTGGCCCGGGCGATGGGTGGTTGTATATCGCCTATTTTAGCGATGGGACAGGCGATCACGTGCGGGCTGTTGATCTCACCGGAAGCAACGCTGACGGCTATTATGATACCGATGGCGAGGGGCCATTCGGAATATATTTCCATCCGGAGGGAGGGTGGTTTGCCGTGTCAAATTACTTCGGGCACAATATATTCCACTGCGCCATCGGAACGGGCGGGAGCGGGATGGTCAACGTGGCGGCGGGGCCGATGGGTGGAGCTTTCACGCCTGACGGGAGCAAGTTCCTGATGCCATGCTTCGGATCATCACAGAGTGTATTTGCGGGTACGGTTGATATATTCGACTGTGGCGGGGGAACGCCGGTATGGGTAAAAAATGTTGATGTCGGCATTAATCCGGCGGCGGTGGCAATAGCGAATCGTGCGTTGAGCTATCATCAAGAGGTGAAACGGGCGCCGGGGATAGGCTTGTTTGTGGAGCCAAGGAGGGCGATGAGCGGTGACAGCGTATATTTGAACTATGCGGTGACATTGCCCAATGGGATGGAAATCGTCGATGCGGGGGTGATTGTAGGCGGAGTAGTTAATGAAGCCCGCTACTATGCCTTTACGCCGGGATTCAGGGGGGCGGTGCAGATAAATCCGAACAAGGCCGGTTCCATCCCGAGGGCGGCGAGCAGGATGAGGCTATCCAACGGGATGAGCGGACACTTGAGAATCACAGGCTTGCCGGCAGGATCAAATTGCAGGTTCTTTGTCGGTCTCACCGATGCAAAGAGAGGCAATCTCATTTACTCAGCCTTCAGCAATAGCGTTTCGGTTGAGTGAGTGACATGGAATTATCAGATCGCCGTGCGGATGTTATGATCTCCGGATAGGCTATGGTAGTTCATCATATTGTAGCCCACCACGGAATACCCAATATATGTAGTACTCCTTAGGATACGCTATGTGCTCACCATAGCGCGTTTTTTCCCTTCTGATCTGCCAATTCCGTTAACAAACGCATCAGGTCTCGTTTCTCCTATATGCAATCAGTGAATATTTATATAACAAGTTCCATATAAAGTAGTTAGCGAGTAATCACGCAATTAAAATACTATTAGATTATATTGAAGCATCCGGAACTAAAAAATTATCGCATATTCAGAGCGACCCTTTGAGGTGGGTTCCCCCGCCCTGGGTTCCCCCGGCCAAACTGGGTACATGGTGAACCGGTTGAGAAGAAAGAGCGGCATCCAGATCGAGGACAGGGAGGCATAGGGTTCTAGGGTTAAGAGAAGGTGCTTTTTCGGTCAAAAGATCGAGAGGAGACTTGTAGTTGCGGGAT
>JAPLCW010000083.1 GCA_026392015.1 Candidatus Auribacterota bacterium
AACGGTCCTGCCGGGCCCGAAATGCATCCATCCTACATTCTCTCCCCACGCATATCCGTAAAGATGGCCGGTCTCAGCCAAGTGCACCTGCGAATGACTTGTGTGGAAGCTGATCCAACCCGTTACTTCAGACCAGGCATATCCTGATAGCTTGCCCTGACAATCATTATTGACTCCCCAGTCATAGCCTCTTCTATTGGAGTATCGCTCTCCATTAAGAGGATGCCCCTCACCGAGGCTTACCCAGCCGCAGTTCTCAAGCCATATCCAACCCTCCAATATATTAGATCCGATTTTCAAATCGGTGTGTGTCGTCCTGAGATTGACCCACCCAACATTCTCCCCCCAGATCAGATTATGGCCTTCGATAATTCTACCGATCTCCGTTATCGGCATACATGGTTGATGGGGGTCCTTTAAGTCAGGAACATACGAGAAATTCTCACATTGAGAAAAGGGGACACTGGTACGAGTGGCGTTCCTTCCCAACTCTGGAAAAAACGGAAAGTTGTCACATTGGAGAAAGGGAGAATGTGCGGGGACGGCATTGGCAAAAGTGGCAACCAACAGAATAACCGCACAAAAAGCGAGAAGCGTCACTACACCGGAAGGCTTTCTTTTCATTGACTCAAACTCGAACCGTAAAGGGCCACACCTGGGGCAGGTAAGCCCACCCAAGTCAGGCAAGCGAAAAGAGCGGAGAGGCAACGGCGATATCACATTCTACCCCTCACCCCGCCCATGTGGGAAGAGGGAATTGGATCCCCACGCCTGCGTACCGAAACGCACTATGGAGTGCAGGAACGGGCACGAACCCATGCGACATCGCGTGGACATCCCCATCTACTGGAGAATGGATAAGCTATGTCCGGACGAATCCGTCGGGATTTCATCCGAATCCATTCGTCAGACAAAATTGAAGTTACTCCGGCTTAAAGAGCAAGGATCTTCTCCAGTCCCGAAGGGATCCCTTTGGGAAGAAGATCCGGAGTTATATCCGCAGGTGGGAAAGCGCGCAACGCCCGACCACCTGAAATATTTTAGCTTTGAAAGCCGGAAAAAGAAAACCCGGCTTCCAAATCATCAAATTACCAGCTCAGTCCTACTACCGGACAATCACGCGAAACGTCCAGTTGACCTCCGTGCTAGATGTAGCAACGAGGTTCTGGTGTGAGCAGTATCCCGACCCCAGAAGACGTGACTCGTTCGGCCACGTGCTGTACTCCGCGTTGCGCTCACCGATGGCAGCCCCCCAACTGTAGTTGTCCCCGGGTGACATATCAGAAGTGTTGGAGTAGAAGGCATCTCCGGCGGCAGTACAAGCGGAATCAAACTCGTTATCGCTTCCGTCGGCTCTAACCGCGGGAAGAGCCGAGTGTCCGGCTGTCGTGGCCCAGATATACAAGACGTTATTCCGCCCCTGCCAATCATCCCCCGGCGTCCCTAAAATGGTGGGTCCTATATCTCTTGTCCCATCCACACAGTCGGCAATAGCCAGTGCCGAGATATAAGGCTTCCCGGTGGCCGCGTTATCGGATGAGGTGATACTCCGGCCATTGATACTGGTGCAGATCTCAGACCAGCGCCCGGCCACAGCCGCTTTCATCCGGCTCTCCAACGTGCCCGCGGGGTTACAGGTATAGGTTCCGGTAGATGAGGTAACGTTACCGACCCCTTTGTTCCAGGAAACCTCATCCGCGATGGCTTGTGACCAACAGGCGCCGTTGAGCCAGCTCCAACCGGGAAGGGCGGTAGCGTTACATGTTTGTGTGTTCACTGCCCAAGGAGTCGCAGTTGGGGTTGGGGTTATGGTTGGGGTCGGGGTTATGGTTGGGGTCGGCGGTATAAATAATGTACCCGTCTGCACGCCCCAGCTCCCCGGCTGCGTGCAAAAATATTTCTTACCGGACTTTGCATCAGCAGGCATCAAATCGCACTCAGCGAACTTTGCCTTGATATCCTCGTAAATCTGCTTCATGGTCTTCATCGTGGAGCCGGGAGCCGCGCCGGGTTCCTGAAAGGCCGGTACAGGCGTTACATCTATCCCCGAGTTCAGGTAGTCATAAGTTTGAGAGAGTGTATACATCCCGCTTCCCGCTGAGGGAGCTCCCGGAGAGTCAAGACTTCCGGCAACCACCATGCCGCACAAACCCGCCATCAACATCACGATTGAAACTAACACACATAACTTCTTCATCTTCTCCCTCCCCCACCGCTAAGACGGTTTATATTGTTTTTTCTTCACCACAGAGGCGATTCAAAATGACGAAATCCTAACCTCCCGCTCCTACCATGCATTTCCAAAACCTGCGACCTATCTTCATCACAGTTTTCATCACTTCTTGCCCTCCTTTCTAAACGGTACTGTCAAAAGTTTTCCTTCGAATTTTCTCTAACTCACTTGCTCCAAGCATATTACCTGGAAATATACTCTCTCCCCTCCATTTTTGCATATTTTGGCCCTCCTTTCGCATTCCAGAGGAGTTATCCACATCCGCCCGAAGCCGAGCGCTTTTAGCAGAGCTCGGCGCCGCGAGGCTCCCGCGACGGCGGGATGGGTAACTCCTTCCTCCTAAACTTACATTTAACCCTTCCACGTGTTATATCGTAGCAGCATATTTCGTGCCAAACTTGCAATTTTTCTTCCATTAGTGAAAAATAGTCGTAATGAACACGAGGCAAAGTAGTTGGAACTATATGTGCAAAGGTGCTAATTTTAGATGAATCCCCAAAAAGCCCGATTTGCATACTTTGTTTACACCTCAGAGCGCTGATAGTGTAAACTTTGTTTACAGTTTTTGTCATATCATAATTATTTTGTCCTCCAGATGACAAAATAGAAATATTCCCTTCATTGCCATTCATCCCCGCCCGCCAGCCGCCCTGCATATCGGTAGACAAGGTTAGAAACGGGTACGATGCCATGCGGCATCGCGTGGAGCTCCTGGTCTACTGGCGAACGGATAAGCTTTGTCCAGACGGTTCCATCGGGATTTCATCCTAATCAAGAAACAGGATGAAGTTGAAGTTACTCCGGCTTAAAGAGCAAGGATCTTCTTCCACGAAGATTCGGCGTTATCTCCGCAGGTGGGAAAGCGCACAGAGCCCGCCCACCTGCGGATGATCAAATTGTAACTTAGGCCTATGCAATAACGACGTGGGCTATAGAAAACTCAGCGCACAAACACGGTGCCTGAATGATTCCCAGACGATCCCTCACTGCACCCGTAATTATTAACATCCGTTACGGCATACGTGTTAAAGTTTGGTTCGGGATCGCAGATACTATACCCGGATAAGCCGAGCAGATTACTATAGGTGGCAGATGATGTACACCAATCACCAGTTAGGGTGGCTTTGGACTTGGTAATCGTGCCGGCGGCACCGCAAGATGCGCAGAACACTTTAATGGTCGCATCATAGTACCGGGTGACCGTTCCACAGCTAAAACGATACAGTTGCTTATTAGGGAAGACATTTATGGTGCTATCCGCTAGCTTGGCACTTCCAGCTTGGCCTGGGTCGGATAACGTGGCATATGCGCCCGACGTCTCGTGGTTGTCGTCGTTCACTATCCTTACCACTAACGTCCATCCTCCCCCGTCGGCGGTCATGTCGCAGTACGCTTGGAATTTATTGGTATCAGAGCCACCATCAGGGTCTATCCAATAGATGCCGTCAGTGTTATACCCGCCGTCTTTCCAAGCTTTGCAGGAGGCTGCGAGTGTCATTGCTGTTGCTGTTGGGGTTGGGGTTGGGGTTATGGTTGGGGTTGCTGTCGGTCTCGGCAGCGCAACTAATGCTCCTGTCTGCACTCCCCAGCTTCCAGTCTGCGTGCAGAAGAACGTCACTCCCTGCTCAACATTATCGGCTGTGGCAGCGCACAGGTTGAACTTATCCTTGATCGCATCACCAATCTCCTTCGTGGTCTTCATCGTCGAGCCGGGAGCTGCGCTTGGCTCCTGGAAACTGGTCTGCACCGTGAGCGCCGTCCCGCTCGTCAGATAGTCATACAGGTTCTGGAGCGTGTACATCCCGCTCCCCGCCGAGGGGGCTCCCGGGGAGTCAAGGCTTCCCGCAACTGCAAAACCAGACAGACCAACCGCGAACAACAGGCTCAGAGCTACCGTGATTAGTTTTTTCATTTTGACACCAATCCTTTCTTGATTTATCTTGAAATTGAATAAGGTGAGATCATCACATCCCGCCATGGCGGGACTCGCAATGACGATGGGGTTACACAATCGCCGGAGGGGCGCGAATGGGGGAAAGTGCGGAGAGACTGCTTATATACACAGGCTCATCGCAATGCCGGATATGCCCATAAAAATCATCTCTTCCCAATCTAAGCACACAGACTGAATCTGCATCTTCATCGTATCTCCCGTGGCTGCTTTTCAGGCCTGTTACGGGATCACAACCGCTGCATATTTCAGAAGCATCGGGGCCGCCGGCTAACCTTCCCCTCGCTTCCTGACCAATCTCTCTCCAAGGGCCGGGTTCGGCCTTCGCAAGATATTGAACGGTCCTGCCGGGCCCGAAATGCATCCATCCTACATTCTCTCCCCACGCATATCCGTA
>JAPLCW010000120.1 GCA_026392015.1 Candidatus Auribacterota bacterium
AGCTAGTCGGGTTCGGGACAGGGCAGAAAGCAGGTCGCGGGTGCTGTCGTAATCGGAGTAACTAGCTGAACCAGCGCTCATGCGCTGGAAGGGAGGAACTATGTCTATTGACTCCGCGCCTTTGATGGGTGACCCCTTACAAGTAATGAGGCACTTATGGGGGGATACATAATGCTATGTTGTCGGGACGTGATTTATCGCGCCCCGGTTCGATACATCGAACCCCTGCAAAACAATAGCACCCAAATTGAGTCACTACTACACTGTTAAATTAGTTTTTACTGATATAAATGCCGTAAGCATTATGTCATTGCGAGGATCCCGCCGAGGCGGGAGACGAAGCAATCTGTTTCTATCTTTTAACAACGAGATTGCCGCGCCCTTTGGGCTCGCAATGACAGGTTACCTCGTAAGAATTAACTTAACAGTGTACTACTGCTGTGGAAGGGCCATCCTGGCCCGACTGTCGCGGCAGGATGCCTCTCCCACACAGGAGATTAAGTGCTGTGGGGGTAGTGTCTCAAATACATGTAAAATATAACTATTCTCTGTTATTGGGGCGTGATGTACCTGTCCTGAGCAAAGTCGAAGGATCGCGCCCGGGTTCGATCCTTCGGCTGAGTTTATACTGAGCGCAGCCGAAGTGCTCAGGACAGGTTCATCGAACTCCTATAATTATAGTACCCCCCAAGACTGACGCATTACCTTTTACACCCTGCGGGGACCATAGATGCACCCGAAGGCAGATGGCAGAGCGGGTTATTCTATTTCTGATACGATTTCTTGATCCATTTATTGAGCGTGTCGGAGGGGTTCTGCACCGCTTCCTTCGTGATGGTAAATGAGTCCCGCCCGGTATTCCTCTTTATGAGATTGAGGCCGTGCTCATAATCCTTGAACTGCGTCCGGCAGTATGTGGCGACTTCCGCCTTCGCCTCCTCCGATCGAGCGACCACGAACTCGGCGGCCGCCTTATTGAAACTGATACTGATGCCGTGATCTCGCTGGAACTCCTTCTCGAACTCCCTGACGAGTTCGGCGCCGAACGCCCGTTCCGCGAGCTGCGGAGTGGAAAGGATTTTTCCGAGCTCCGCCTGAGGGTCGGCAACGATCTCCCCCGTGACCACCAGGTGTGTGATCTCCGTCGAGGGAAGCTCGAACTTGTAATCACGTAATGTGCGTTCGCAGACGGTCATGAGACCCCGCGCACCCGTCTCTTCCTGATGCGACTTCTTCGCAATGGCGCGCAGCCCCTCGTCCGAGAAGAAAACCTTGATTCCAAACGCGGCGAAGGCCGCCTCGTACTGCGCGATGATCGAGCCCTCAGAGGACTTGAGTATCTGGTAGAGATCATCCTCGTTGAGCTCCTCGCACACCACCCGCACCGGCAAGCGCCCGATGAACTCGGGCTCGAACCCGAACTGTATGAAATCTTTTGTTCCCGCCTCATGGAGATACTCAAACCGCTTCTTCCTTGCATCGATCCCGGCTCCGAACCCGACCTCGCTCCTGCGGATCCGCTTCTGCACGATCTCCGCAATCTGATCGAACGCGCCCGAGACAATGAAGAGGATATGGCGGGTGTTGATCGTCTTCCTTTTGACCTTCCCCTTCTTCTGGAACTCCATCATCGTCTGTATCTGTCCGGTGATATCCGACGGGCTGCGGAGGAGCACCTCGGTTTCCTCCATGAGCTTGAGAAGCCCCGTCTGCACGCCGCGGCCGCTCACGTCGCGCCCCACGAGCTCTCGGGCGGAGGCGATCTTGTCAATCTCATCGATGTAGATGATACCGTACTGCGCGAGCGCCACGTTGCCGTCTGCCTCGTGCACGAGGTCGCGCACGAGATCCTCCACGTCTCCGCCCACGTAGCCGGTCTCGCTGAACTTTGTCGCATCCGCCTTCACAAACGGAACGCCGATCAGGCGCGCGATGCACTTGATGAGGTAGGTTTTGCCGACGCCGGTGGGACCGATGAGGATTACATTCTGTTTCGAATAATCGCCGCAGCCGCCCTTCCCGTGACAGTGCACTGCGTGATTGTAATGGTCGCATACGGCGATGGAGAGCACCTTCTTCGCCTCTTCCTGCTTGATGACATAACGGTCGAGGTACCCTTTGACATCCTTCGGCTTGAGATCGAATTTCAGTTCGGGGAGCTTCTCGTCGCTCTCCTCATCCGCCTCGCCCCCCCCTTCCCTATCCTGCTGCGGGAAGATGCTGATGAACGCCTTATCGCCGAACTTCTTCTTGAAAAATTCCGCAAGCTCCTTCTGGAGCTCGTCCGGAGTCGGTGCCTTGTCGTCTTTGCCGCCAGAGATCATCGTATCACTCCTCTCGTATGCTATGCTATTATATCAAAAGAATCCCGAATGAATGATACTACGCGTACCGGCCTATGCTTCTCCCTTCTCCTGGGCTTGCTCCTCATTCCCGCCGCCTCGCTCCATGGTCTGAGCATCATGGAATTCCGGACGGGACTGTTTGTGCGCGAAATTCTCCGGAACGGTCCCTCACTGATACCGCGTCTGGACGGTTCGCCCTACTATGACTATCCACCTCTCTACTTTCTCGCAGCCGCCCTCTCGTCGACATTTCTCCGATCGGTCACTCCGCTCTCCCTCGCACTTCCCTCCATCCTTTCCGCGATGGGGACGATGGTGGTACTGTCTCTTTTCGCAGGAAAGGCTTCCCCGGTCATGGCCCGCACGGCCTGCCTCGCACTCATCAGCACACCGCTTTTCCTCGATGTGGGATCACAGGCGACCGTGGACGCGATGCTTACCTTCTTTATCTGCCTCGCGCTATCGGCATATTATATGTATCTCTCCTCGGGAAAGGCGCGTCACCTCCTCCTTTCCCTCGCGGGGCTCGCCGGCGGAGCCCTCACGAAGGGACCCGTAGGAGTGGCAATCCCGCTCGCGGTGATCTTCGTCTACCTTGCCCTTCAACGGCGGGGAGCAGCGATCGTAAAGACTTTCCTCCAGATGGGAGTATTTCTGCTTCTCCTTGGGATGGTCATTTATAAAGGAGTGGCAATCACTGAGGGACAACAGGCGATCAGGGAGTTAATCGACGCCCAGATTCTCGACCGTTTCAAAGACGAGGCCAATGTCTCTGCATTCCATTATGTTGGCGTCTTGTTTGCCGGTTTCGGGCCGTGGTCGGTATTCGCAGCTCTTCAACTCGGCCGCAGAAACAGGGGAGGGGCCGGCGCTGCGGCGGACCTCATCACCTACTCTAAGGTATGGCTCACCGTCACATTCCTGATGCTCTCGCTTGCGAGCACCAAGCACGGGCGCTACCTTCTCCCTGCCGCCCCCCCGGTCGCCATTCTCTGCGCAGCGTTCTGGGAAGAACTGATGCGGCGGGAGGGCACAAGGCGCGCCCGGGCGATCATGGCGCCCCTTCACTATATCTGTGCTTCCGCCCTCCTGGGGGTCCTGCTGTTCAGCATCACTGCGCCTCTCCGTCTGCCATTCCTCTCCCCGTTGCTCATCGCGGGCATTCCCGCTCTCTGCATCATCGCACTATGGCAGATTGCGCGCGGCGAGAAGTGGAGTCCGGACACGGCTTTTTGCGCCCTTGCATGGTCGGTGGTGATCGGCTTTCTCACCTATTGCCAGTTCGTGCTTCCCCTGCAGAGTGCGAAGGAGGAATCGAGACCGTTCGTGGAAATGGTCGAGCGCGAGGCGGGCGATACGCAGATTATATTCTTCGATATCTCAAAAGATAAGGATGGCCTGAGGTATCTCTACTGGCGGAGAGGGAACAACATGCTCACCTTCACGGAGGATATCGAAGAGATTCAGCGCGCGCTTGACAGCCAATCCTCTTCCATTCTGGTCGTTCCGCGCGATGAGACAGAGGTTCTTACGCGGTTACCGGGCCTGAATCCATATTTTCTCTTCGAGGGACGTCTCGGGAAGGAGCGGTGTGCGCTGTTCCGGATATCCCACTGAAGTCCCCCGGAATAGCCGATAAAAGCCTATCCACCACATTCCCCGTTCATATAAAATCCAAGATTCAAAATCTCGATCCAGCGCTAACTGGTAAGCGGTAAGCATTTTGCTTATATCTTACGGCTTAATCCTTACCGCTATCTTGGGATTTGTTGTGTATTCTGGCTTCTGAAGTTCATATTTGCGGGCCACATTCCATCATTCTACGGCTGATCTCTTACCCAACGAGCGTGGCAACCTCGGCCTCGGATTGGGATTATCCACCCTTCCGAATCTCTTCCCATAATCGTAACGGGTCAGTCTTGGGGGGGACTATAATTGTAGGGGTTCGACGAACTTGTCCTGAGCGAAGCCGAAGGATCGAACCCGGGCGCGATAAAACTTGTCCTGAGCCTGCCGAAGGATTGCACCCCTGCACTACATACTTGTGCAATCCCCCCACTGTAACTGTCCCATTACCCTTCATGTTTTTCACCAGGAGATTCCCCAAAATATTGAGCACTAAATTCATTACTATCTAATTACCAGACAGATACAAAATTTAGCATCTGTATTACTCCAAGTTTGGGGCAAGAAGAGATCATATATTTCACCGCGGAGACGCGGAGGACGCAGAGATGATAGATCATGCAGAGAGCCAGGCTATTATGAATTATTCTATGCGATCGCTCTTTGCGTGCTTTGCGCCTCTGCGGTGAGCTATTAATCTTTTTTAAAAAAACGGGGAAAGTCCTGGCTGGGTTTTTCACATATTGAATATTGTCCCCCCCTTTGCTATAGTATGTGAATATTGTCGCAAGGGAAATCCCCTAAGGCGCACACAACCAGAAAGGAGTATCGCACGATGAAAATGAAAACGGTATTATCAATGATTGCCATGGGATTGGTGGTCTCGCTCCTCTCCCCTGCAAGCTCGCTCGCCATGGGTCGGAAATCACCTGCCCCACCGCCGGCGCAAGAACCAGTAAAAGCACAAGAACCCGCAGCACCTGCTCACAAGCCACCTGCAGCGGCCCCAAAAGTCGAAGCGCCAAAGCCCGCAGCGCCTGCTCCCAAGCCACCCGTAGCGGCTCCAAAGGTCGAGGCACCGAAGCCCGCAGCGCCTGACGTTCAGCCACCCGCAGCGGCTCCAAAGGTCGAGGCCCCGAAGCCCGTAGCGCCTGCCGTTCAGCCACCCGCAGCGGCTCCAAAGGTCGAGGCACCGAAACCCGCAGCGCCTGCCGTTCAGCCACCCGCAGCGGCTCCAAAGGTCGAGGCACCGAAACCCGCAGCGCCTGACGTTCAGCCACCCGCAGCGGCTCCAAAGGTCGAG
>JAPLCW010000161.1 GCA_026392015.1 Candidatus Auribacterota bacterium
ACGCCCTTGCAGATGGGATCTCGGTACTGCTGACGTACTTGGGCGCATTTATGCAAAAATCACGAACTAACTTCTCAAGTACGGCCCAGAGTCAAATCATGCTTTTTGACCCGATTTGAAAAAACTGGGGATAGTCCAGACGCATACTGCTTGTGAAACTGTAAATTTTTGATATACTATAAATGTAAAATAAATGGGTGCCCATGGGGTGGTCTGAGATTTCCTTGGCTTTTCGGCACTTGGAGGAGCTCATCAACCAGACCCTGAGCACCCAATATTTTTCTCTCTCACAAAGTAAAGTACACTGCTTTTCCCAGCTCGTCAAGTCGCCCTGCCATTTTTATTATTTTTTCCAGAAGACCACTCGCACCATTGGATGACACACGCCACCATACGCCATGCGCGCGTGGCTCCCACTCTCACCGCTTTTTCCACAGCGGCAGCGGTCGTGGGGATACGCTCACAGCGGGATTGGGTAGTATGCTCGGAGGATAGTTAAGGAATGTCGCAAAAACTGCGGACGGTCAGACGCACTGCGGGGATCTGGCGGCATCCAGTGTGTTCGACAGCAGAATGGCAATGGTCATGGGACCCACTCCCCCGGGCACGGGAGTGATCGCGCCCGCCTTTCGGGAAACCTCGGCAAAATTCACATCCCCCACCAGCCTGTAGCCGCGCTCGGATCCCTTGTCTTCAAGACGGTTCATCCCGACGTCGATCACTACCGCGCCTTCCCTGACCATATCCGCCGTGAGGAAAAGCGGCTTGCCGATCGCCACTACGATAATATCCGCTCTTCGCGTATGGAGTGAGAGATTGCGGGTCCCCGTGTGACAGAGGGTCACTGTGGCGTTTGCTCCCCGGGCGCGCTGCATCAGGAGCGCCGCGAGCGGCTTTCCGACGATGTTGCTCCTGCCGACAACCACCACATCTTTCCCCTCCCACTCGCCACCCGAGCGGATGAGAAGCTCCATGATCCCTTTCGGGGTGCACGGACAGAATCCTTTCCGTCCCAAAAGCAGTTTTCCCATATTGAACGGATGGAACCCGTCCACATCTTTTTCAGGGGAGACCGCGGACAGAATTGCAGTGCTGTCCAGGCCCGCGGGAAGGGGCAACTGGATGAGGATTCCGTGGATGTCCGGATCCGCGTTCAAATCTCCGATTTTACCGACAAGCTCCTTTTCCGTGGTGAAGCGCGGAAAAGAGAACTGGCCCGAGCGTATCCCCACCTCGCTGCATGCGCGTTCCTTCATCGCCACATAGGCAAGCGAAGCCGGATCCTCTCCCACCGTGATGAAGGCGAGGCCGGGGACGACCCCACGCTCACGGCGCAGGGTTTCGACACCCTCTTTAACTTCCCGCCTGATCTCGGCTGAAATTTTTTTCCCGTCGAGTATCGTTTCCATCGGACACCTGAGCTGTAGTGAGAGTGCCTATGGGTGGGGGTAAAATCAGCTTCCTGAAACGCGTCGCGCGAGACTTCGGCCCGTGCTTACTCCGGTTCCAACCGCCGCACGTCGACAACGGGCACCCCTGTCGAGAGGCGTGAAACCTCATACCCCCACACCTTCACCCGGTCGCCACTATAATATGCCAGATTTATCGATCGCGACCCGACCAGACAGACTGTGCGGCTGATGAGAAATCCTTTGACCAGTTTGTATCGGACACCGGGGACGACCACCTCCTCGCAGAGCATGAGTGTACCCTCGTATGCGCAAGATGTCGCCATCTTCACTCTCAGCGCGCTCCCGAAAGCGCCGGCCTTCATCGCGACGGGTGCCGTGGCCTCGGGCTGTTCTTTTGCAGCAGCCTCCTCGCCCTCAACGGATTCGGGGCTCTCCCTTTCTTCCTCCTCCTCGCTCACGGCTTTTTCGGGCGGCTTCTCAACCCCTCTTTCATCGGGGAGAAGATCGACGAGTTCGGAACTTATCCACAGGCTGGCGCACCGCGGCGCGCGGATCGCCGTCCACTCATCCCGCTCCTCCATCGCCTCCACGCTCTCCTCCCTCTGGAGCTGACATACGACCGTCGAGGTCAACACCGGTTTCGCACGCACATTGAGGCGTCCGGCGGTTACTCTCCCATCCGAGAGGAAGCGGCGCGAAACCCAGAAGGGGACGTTTTTCGGCGGCACGATGCGGTACCATCCGCTCACGTAACCCGAGACAGTGACGCGCGTTCCCTGATCCAGTTTCGCCATTGTCTCATAGTTGAGGCTCTTTCCGGCACGGAGGTTGGCGTTCTCAGTGTTTATTTCTCCCGTGCAGGGAAAAGTTATCTGCCGGGCTTCTCCGGCAACCGTCACGAGCACTCCCGAAAAAAGAGCGCAGATACACGCAATTGTCCGCATTGCACCCCTCATGGTCTTTGTGTGAATATCTTATCCAATTCCCACTGCGCGAGAAAGCGATATTTTCCCGGACGCAGATCTCCGAGTGTAAGGTTGCCGATGGCAACTCTCCGTAGCCGCTGCACGGGGCATCCGACCGCCAGGAACATCCTCTTGACCTGCCGTTTCTTTCCCTCTCGTATCTCGATGGCCATGACTCCCCCATCTCTGAAACGCTTCGCCGATAGAATTTTCGCAGGAAGGGTTCTCTTCCCATCGAGAACGATCCCCCTCTCAAGCCCTTTCCTCCCCTGCGAAGAGAGCTGTCCCTTAAAATATACCTGGTAGATTTTTCCCACCTTCCCACGGGGGTGTGCTGCGCGCAGCGCGAAATCTCCGTCGTTGGTGAGAAGTATGAGCCCCTCCGCATCCCTGTCCAGGCGCCCTATGGTGAAAAGTCTCTGTGAGACGGGCATAAGAAGATCGTATACGGTGGGCCGATCCGACTCGTCGCTGCGGCTGCAGACGTATCCGGGAGGCTTATGGAGCATCAGGTAAATCTTCTTCTCTGTTGTTATCCGCTCCCCGTCAACGATAATGGTATCCGCCGCCGGATCGGCGCCGCTACCCAGTTTTGTGACGGTGATGCCGTTGACGCGCACCCTTCCCTCGCGAATCAACTGCTCACACGCCCTCCGCGATCCGACGCCGGCTCCCGCGAGAATCTTCTGCAGCCTCTGCTTCATAGGCCATCATCACATTGCCGCTCTCCCCACCGGTGAGGCGGGGCCTAGCTTGCGACCTTCGTCTTGGGAAGGCCATAGGCCGAATCGCCTTCGCTCCACTTCCCGCCCTTTTTGAGTGACTCTATCCGTTCGAATCGCTTCAGAACATTTCTCTTTGCCTTAATTTTTCCGCTCCGGCCGAAACTCCGATGCCTGCTCATACCCTGTACCTCCTTCTATTCCGTAGCAACCGCTCCACCTGCCTTCAAGAGCCCTCGGACCCTGCCCACGTACCTGTCCCTGTCGAACGATCTTTCACCATGCATCATATCATACATCTCATCGAGCAATACAGCCCCTATCGCGTGTAGGGCATCGTGCCGACTGTGCCCCCCCTTCTCGAGCGCTGCGGCAACCTCGCGTACTTCCGGAGGATCATTGGTCCTTAACTGATTCTCCACGCCGAGGTGGATATGAACATGGAGGAACGGATTCACGCCGCCAACCGTGTAGTGAGAGTCAACGAGCACATTACCGATTTCCCACGCGCTATGGTACTGCTCATGCTCACGCAGCACACGCGCAATATGCTCCTGCTCCGCACTGAGCCTTTCTCCGCTCTGGCACCGTTCCCAGATCACACAAATAATCTCACGGGAGACGCACACCATCTCTTTGATACTGTCTTTCACATCATCCGCCTCAGGCGCTCATGGAGAGCTCTTCGCATGCCGGCGCAGTTCACTCACATACTGACATCTTCCGAGAAGATGCAGGAGGAACGGCGCCCCTCACCCACGCCCCTCAGCTCACACATGGCTTTCCTGCACTCCGTGCGCGCCATGCTGCATCGAGGATGGAAACGACAGCCGGGAGGGTACGCAACGGGGTTGGGAACCCCCCCTCCGATCGCCTCCAACTGCGTGCGCCGCGCCCCGAGGCGTGGGATTGATCGCAGAAGAGCCCGCGTGTAGGGATGTCGCGGCAAGCGGAGGATATCCGCCGTCGCCCCCTCTTCGACGATCTGCCCCGCGTACATGATCGCCATGCGATCTGCCATCTCGGAAATAACTCCCAGATCATGGCTGATGAGCATAAGCGACATCTCTCTGCGCTCCTGTATCTCCTTCAGCATGTCAAGGATCTGTGCCTGTATGGTAACGTCGAGTGCCGTGGTGGGCTCATCCGCGATGAGGAGCTTCGGGTTGCACGAGAGTGCCATGGCGATCATGACTCTCTGCTGCATCCCTCCGG
Source organism: Candidatus Auribacterota bacterium (assembly GCA_026392015.1). Lineage (GTDB taxonomy): Bacteria > Auribacterota > Tritonobacteria > UBA1439 > UBA1439 > JAPLCW01. The sequence continues at coordinate 4,315 of JAPLCW010000161.1, forward strand.
ACATCTGATGCGGGTATTCGTTCACTCGCACCTCCGGAGAAGGGATACGCACTTGTGCCAGCGCCTCGCGAGCCACGCCCATCGCCCGCCTTCGCCCGAGCCCCTGATGAAGCCTCACTGCCTCAGCGATCTGCCCCCCGACAGGAAACACCGGATTGAGGGACGCGAATGGATCTTGAAATATCATCGCGATCTCATTCCCGCGGATTTCCCGCATCTGGCGCTCACCGAGCGCGAGGAGATCCCTCCCCCTCCAGAGAATTTCCCCACCGGCTATCCTGCCCTGACGCGGGTCCACCAACCTCATGATGGAGAGGGCTATGGTACTCTTCCCGCACGCACTCTCACCCACAAGCCCGAGCGTCTCTCCCTCTCCAAGTGAAAGGGAAACCCCATCGACAGCCCGGACAATTCCCTCGTCAGAAAAGAATTGGGTTTTGAGATCCTTGATTTCCAGTATGGGTGCTTTCATAACACGCCGATTGGGATGGAGCTATCTGCGAGGCGTTATCAGGCAGGGAGCGGGGCGCGCGCAATCCCCGTTCCATAGCTATTAGGCGGAGGCGGTGCGTCGCGGCCTCTCGGCTCCCCTATTTCGGGGCCCCTCCCCCCGGGGCTGGGGCGCTAACTCCTTGCTGCACGGGCTGCGCTGCCGGAGCGGCGCCACCTTGCTGCACGGGCCCCGCTGCCGGGACAGCGCCACCTTGCTGCGCAGGCGGTGGAGGTTTTTCAACTGATTGCTGGGACGCGGCTTTCTTTTCCTCCGCATGTATGGTGTCCATCAGAGAGCGTCCGACACCTGGTCTGACCCGCGTGAAAAGAAGGCACGAGCTCATGAATGCCACTGCGAGGACAACCGTTACTTTGCTGAGCACATCGCCCGCCCGTGCTCCGAAAATAGTCTGCCCGCCCCCGAGCCCGAACGCCCCTGAGAGGCCTGCGTCTTTTCCCGACTGCAGCAGCACCGCGACAACTAGAAGTATACAACTCAGAATATGAATGATTACCACCGCTATGAATAGCATACGACCCTCTCCTTACCTGTTGTATCTCACAATGCGGCAGAAGGACGCCGCGTCGAGGCTCGCGCCTCCGACAAGCGCACCGTCGATATCCGCTACCGCCATGAGCTCTTTGACATTCTGCGGCGTGACGCTCCCTCCATAGATGATACGGAGCGCGTCACTTACCGCTTTACCGTACCGCTCCCTCGCCCACAGACGGATCACCGCGTGTGCGGATCCGGCCTGCTCCGGCGTAGCGGTACGCCCCGTGCCGATGGCCCACACCGGCTCGTAGGCGATGACACACTTCAGAATATTCGAGTCAGACTGTCTCTCGAGCGACGCATCAAGCTGTTTCCTCAGGACCTCGTCCGTGACGCCCTGCTCCCGCTTCTCGAGCGTCTCCCCGATGCACATAATCGGAGTGAGGCCCGATGAGATGGCCGCGGTAATCTTACGATTCACCGTTTCATTTGTCTCTTTAAAAAGGCGCCTCCGTTCCGAGTGCCCGATAATCACGAAGCTGCACCCAACCTCCTTGAGCATCGGAGCGCTGATCTCGCCGGTATACGCCCCCTCCGATTCCCAGTAGAGATCCTGGGCTCCGAGTTTGATGGGGCTCCCCTGAACTATCTCGCCCACAGGGCTCAGAGCCGTGAAGGGGGGGCACACGACGATCTCCGTTTCCTTCTCGTCGTAGAGTTCCCTCTTCAGACCCGCCACCAGCTCAATGGCGAACCTGACCGTCTTGTGCATCTTCCAATTGCCTGCGATGAGTGGCGTGCGCATGTTATAACCCCAGCGGTAAGCTATAAGAATAGCGCTGGTTTCTACTCTTTGCTTACTGCTTATTGCTATCTGTTAATGCTTCAATCCCCGGGAGTTTTTTCCCTTCGAGATATTCCAGCGATGCTCCGCCCCCTGTGGAGACGTGGGTGATTTTATCCGTGAGGCCGAGCTGGTTTATCGCCGCGACGGAATCGCCCCCGCCGACGACGCTCACCGCCCCAGACTCCGCGACCATCCTCGCGATCTGCTCCGTTCCTTTTGAAAATTTCTTTATTTCGAATATGCCCATCGGCCCGTTCCAAAAAATCGTCTTCGCCGATGCGATCTGCTCCCCGTACCGCTCGATCGTCCCCGGGCCTATGTCGACGCCGATCCACCCCGCGCCGATCCCGTTTGCGCCGACCAGCATCGTCTCGCTCCCCTCCTCCACCTTCCTCGCAACGAGGTGGTCGATGGGGAGCAGCAACTCCTTTTTCTCACGCGTGGCCTGCTCCACGAGCGATGCCGCCTCGGCGAGCCGGTCATCCTCCACGAGCGAGGCCCCCACCGGCATCCGCTGCGCCTTCAGGAATGTGTAGCTCATCGCGCCTCCGATGAGCAGGCAGTCCGCCTCCTTCAAAAGGTTCCGGATTACGCCGATCTTAGTGGAGATCTTCGCTCCCCCGAGTATCACCACAAACGGTCGCCCCGGTTTCCTGAGGAGATCTCCGAGATACTTGATCTCATCCCTCATCAGATAACCGGCTGCGCCGGCTTTCATATAGCGCGCCACGCCCGCCGTTGATGCGTGGGCCCTGTGTGCGGTCCCGAACGCGTCGTTCACGTAGAGGTCGCCCAGAGAGGCGAGCGCCCTGCTAAACGATTCTTCATTCTCCTCTTCCTCGGGGTGGAATCGCAAATTCTCCAGCATGGCGATCGAGCCGGGTTTCATTGCAAGGACGAACTTCTCCACCTCCGGCCCCACACAATCACCGAGTTGCGCGACGGGCCTTCCCAATAGCCTGCTCAGTCTCTCGGATGCGGGTTTCATGCTGAGCGCGGGGACCACCTTCCCGTCGGGCCTCCCCAGGTGAGACATGAGTACAAGCGATCCGCCGTGCTCAATCACATAGCGTATCGAGGGGAGCGACGCCTTGATGCGGCTATCGTCGGTGATACTCCCATCTTTCTTGCTCAGGGGCACATTGAAATCCACGCGCATGAGCACGCGTTTGCCTTTTACGTCCAGGTCTTCGATGAAGAGTTTGGCCATCCGATCACCTAATTTGAACAATTCAGAATCACTGCCCAGGGTTGTTTACCTCTGTACTCGCGTAAAAATAATACAGACTATATATTAAGAGCCCAAGAACCGCTGCGAGGACAATATCAAACCACCCGTACTTAATATAACCGCGAACTACAACAAACCCTATACATAACATACCCACAGCAAATTTCCAAGCCCGATGCCCGTCTCTTTCCGCAGGCTCAATACCCTCGACAACAACCAAATGACTTCCCCTTGAAATGCCTATAAGCATGATCAATCCCGCTAAAAGACCGGCAATGCCACCATAGAGAGCCTCATGGTTATGGTGAAATGCACAAATCCAGGGCACAGTTCGAACGGTGTGAATGAAAATCAGTAATACGATAACCGTCAGTGCCCAACTCCATAGAGCTGCCTTTGGATCGACTATGGCGCGATTTATGCAGCCGCAGGAAGAACACGTGTAGTCGAATGGGAAAAAATGGAAAAACCCGCGACGTACCCTTCTCGACGGCCGGGTAAAAAACGGGAAACTATTGCCGCAACTCGCACACTTACGACCGGCAAAAACAGGCACTTCCTTTTTCTCCTTCCACGAATCCGCAGCCGCCACTCATCCATCGGCCATAAGAACGCGGATCTCGTCCCCTTCTTCCTAAAGCATCTTCGCCATCAACTTTATCAGGTCCACGCAACGGGAGGAGTAGCCCCACTCGTTGTCATACCAGCCGATCACCTTGACCATCCGGTCACCCGAAACCATCGTGCAGAGAGAATCGAAGATGCACGATGCGGTATTCCCGATAAAGTCCGTCGTCACCAGAGGCTCATCGCAATACTCAAGGATCCCCTTGAGCGGGCCCTCCGCTGCGGCCTTCATGGCAACGTTCACCGACTCAATGGTAACGCTCTTCCTGGTCCATGCCACGAAATCAGTGATCGAAACATCAGCGGTCGGGACCCTGATTGACATGCCATCGAGTTTCCCCTTGAGATCCGGTATCACCTTGCCCACGGCCGTCGCGGCGCCCGTGGTGGTGGGGATCATGTTCACCGCGGCCGCGCGCGCGCGCCTTAAATCACTGTGCGGGAGATCGAGAATCCTCTGGTCGTTTGTATAGGAATGGATCGTAGTCATGAGGCCATGCTCAACACCGAACGAGTCATGGAGGACCTTGACCATCGGGGCGAGACAGTTCGTGGTGCAGGAGGCATTCGATATAAAGCGGTGCTCCGGCTTCATCGTCTTCTCGTTGACCCCCATTGTGACGGTCGCATCGATATCCCCCTTAGCGGGAACGGTGAGGAGCACCTTCTTCGCCCCCGCGTCCACGTGCTTCTGGAGCTGCTCCTTCTTTCTGAAAACCCCCGAGGACTCCAGGACGATCTGGACGCCAAGATCTCGCCATGGAAGCAACGCGGGATCCTTTTCGGATAAAGCCCTGACCTCCCGCCCGTTCACCACGAATGCCCCCTCTTTCGTCTCTACCGTTCCCCTAAAGCGACCGTGCACAGAATCGTATTTCAACAGGTGCGCCAGCGTCGGGGCGTCCGTGAGATCATTCACCCCCGCCACGATGAGATCTTCCATCCCCTTCTGCTGGAGAATACGAAAAACCTGGCGCCCGATGCGCCCGAATCCGTTAATCCCTATCTTCACCGCCATACATCATCCTCCTTATACAGCGTAAATACTAAACTGGAGATCCATCACCATCTGGATCTCCTGTAATTTGACCTGACTGGAAACCAGTGATTACCAGCACGCTGTGCGCTTAAATCTCACACCTCGCACCTGCAACTGCTGTTATAACACCTTTATTCTTATTCGCTTCCACTTTAGACTTTACACCTTACACTTTAGTTTCCTTAGTTCTGGTGCGGAAGGGGGGATTTGAACCCCCATGACCTGTCAAGGTCACAAGGCCCTCAACCTTGCGTGTCTGCCAGTTCCACCACTTCCGCACAGAGAAAACAGCCTGGAAATAGGCACACACCTGCCTAACGACGCAATATTGTACTTATTTCGGCCCCATATCTCCAGTGCAAAATGCGTTGGCGGGCTAGGTCTCCCAAACCGGGGGCTTAAGGGTCAAACCTTTACAAATATACAATTCTACTTACGGAGAATTGTTTCGATCTTCTCAATGCGCTGGATGAGTCCCTTGTCTTCCCTCATCCTCTGGCGCAATCGACGCCTGCTCAAATGTAACGCTGCGACACTCACCCCCAATATCTTTGCGACCCCGTGCATGCCCAACCGCGCTCCCGCATGCCGACAACTAAGCTCTACCAGTGCCTGCCGCGCAGGCCCTCTCATGTAACGCTGCAAAAGAAACTCTGGCTTTAGTCCGAACTCCCTTGCCACCTCCGATGCAATCCGCTCAATCGACTGCTCCGGAACTATCTCGCCCACTTTGCTATACTCCTTCTCATCCTCCCTCCCTTTTACCTGCTCCTCATACACCCTCGCTATAAATCTGTCATCGCCTAACACAGCCTGCGCTTTCTTCTCCCGCAACGGATTCTTTATCCCTTGCCGTAATCCGATTAGGGCAAACTCCCGATACAGGCGATATCTTTCTCTTCCATTCCCTCCGATCATGCCCAGGACTATATCCTTGTATAAAAATGGAATCTCCTGCCTTCCTATATACGCACTATAGCTACTCCATGGGTACTGTTCGAGAGTCCTGACTTTCTCCTCAAATGGCACTCCCTTAAATCTGCGCAGTCGGACGGGATTGAGATGCATGTACCGACTAAGTTCTAAAAGATAGCTGTCCGCATCTACTAGAATCGCCTTATACCTCCCCTGATACAGATGTCCTGCCCTCCCATATTTCTTATTGAAGTACATAATATACGCCGTATTGAATCTCTGCATGAACTTGGCCAAATTCGGAAGGCGCGTTCTTAAAAGAAAGTGAAAGTGATTGTCCATAACACAATAACCGTGTACCTCCAAACTGAACTCCTGTGCCCTCTCGTCCAGCAGTTCAAGAAACTTATGTCGGTCCTTATCGCTGCGGAATATGCGCGCTCTTTCATTACCTCGGCAGGTAATGTGATACCAAGCCCCAGCGTATTGGATCCTCAATGGTCTGACCATGTCTCAATTATAAGCTATCTCTAATATATTGCAATTGTTTATTTGTAAAGGTTTGACCCTAATGATACTAATGATACGATATAGTAGAGCATCAATGGCACGACAATAAGCATCGTGCGGTTGATCGTGGTGCCTATCCTTAGAAATTCAAAAAATGGAGTACAGGTAAAGGCCCCCAGAAGAACAACCAGCGTCAAGAGTATGGGAATCAGCAGGTATTTAAGATCATTTTTCACCGCCAGGGGAATGCTGACAATAACCGCGGGGACAAACAGTTCCCAGAGGATATTGTAGTTGCCCGAGTCGAAACAATATGACGCGAGCAGCGCAAACGCCTCCGGATGGAATTCAAATCTGAAAAAGTTCGCCCCCATGCCCGTCGCCAGCCCGTAGTGCGCCTTCACGATGATCCACGGCATGCTGGGCAGAATTGAGATTGCCAGATAGGCAAACGTCTTTCCCGCCAGTTTTCGCCATCCCGCCTTCCCTCCGGCCAGAGAGAGTATCACCACCGGCAACGCACCGGCAATGAACACCGCGCCCATTTCCTCCTTGACGGATAATCCCACAGCGAACAGGAGCGCGGAGAGCGCACCGTAGAAATCATCCCGCTGCTCGATCCATCGATAGAGATAAAGCATGCCGCTTAAAAAATAGAAACCTGCCACACTATCACAATAGGCAAAGGCGGCATGAAACGTCAGGAGCGGGACACTCAGCAGCATATACGTTCCCATGAACGCGACCGCGGAGCCGGAGCGCCGCCGTAGTTGCGCATAGAACACAACACCCAGGCTGATAAAGAATCCCAGTGTGTTCCAGTTGACCGCCCATTCCATCCACTCCCCCGCCCACAGGGAAACCCAGGTCTTAAATAAAGGGACGCCGTTTGGATAATGCCTCAGATTTCCTCCCAGGAAATCCGGGTCCCTTTCATTGCAGATTATCCCCCTCCCATAAAAATAGACCTTGGCCTTATAGTTCCAGCACGAAACGCTATCGTCAAAATAGGAGGGGACCGTGGCGATATCCAGAGCTACCCAGAAAATCTTCCAGACTATAATGCATGCGAGCACCCCGATCACAATCCGTGTACCCACCGCCCGGCGCTCCGGGAATTCCGCAGGGCGCGAGGAAACAGTCGTCCGCCGCCTCCACATCCAGAGGAATCCTCCCCCGACAAGAAATGGCCAGAGCAGGATCGAAGTCGTGAAGAGACTGAACCGTATCCCTGCAATCCCCATGTAAAAAAGGAAGAAGCTGACCAGCCCGCTCCCCAGGGCAAAACTCAGCGCCCACCTTTCCGCACACCGAAGGCGTGCCCTCTCGCCCTCCACCGCGCAGAGCAGAATAAATCCCAGCACTGTGGGAATCAGATAGGCCAGGACCACCCGCGCGATCAGGAACATGGCTATCTGTCCTCCCTAAAAATGAACTCATCCGGCCCTGATGTCGCAACGACCCTCCCAGGTTTTGAAATGACGTGCTCGCCTTCCACGCTCCGATACCACAGGCAGCGACCGGCTGCATCCACGCGGATGTTCACATCGTGATACACCACATGCCAGGGGATGGCTTTTGCATCATACACATTAGAAATCTCACGTGACTTCATTCTCCGCGGATAGAGGAAATATCGCATCCGACAGTCGAATGGCCAATCGGGCGCCGAATAGAAATGGAACTGATCCTGCTGCGGGATATGCTTTCGGCACAAATCGACAAACCGGTAGAAATCGCCAAGATCGGGGAATATCTTATCGGCCTCAGCAGGTTTCAGATATGCAGTATAAATATCAGCGAAACACGCAAACTGACTGTATGTTTCCCTCATGTCATAGACACACCAGAGAAACAACATCGCTGCGCCTATTCCGGAGATCACCCTGAGCCTCCGGGTCTGTCCGGTCCTCATGTATGCAACTGCCCCGTACACCAACACAATAAGCGCTGCGATACCGAGCCCGCGGACAAACGGGATACCCAGGAACTGAGGTCCGCTCAACGAGTTGATCGAGGCGAGGGTGAGCCGACGAGGCATCCAGAATTCCTTCCATTGGGAAATAAGATACTCTTCCAATGAAAAGGGCGCGATCTCAACGGAGCCTATCTCGATGAGACCGGGATACCCTTTGAATATCAATTCAACCTGCTCGATCCTGCCGCGCCACAAAGGGGAGTGGGCCAACTCGATCCAGTGAGTGTGAAAGTTCCGATCGAAGGGGAGTTGCATGGTGATATCGCCGCTCTTGTCGGGCGCATTGCCCGCCCGCCACACCACGCTGAGGTACCGGGGAGAACCCGTTCTGAGAGTGATTACAAGATATCGATCCGTTTCGGGAACTATCGCCTGGGACGGCGGCAGCGCCAGCCGGCATTCATTCCCCCCGGATACGCGCAAGACACCCCCACGGACGAGCGCTCTATCGGCGCCCGCAGTCCCCCACCCGCTCAACCCATCCGATTGATTGAACCGGTAGCTGACAGCCTTCGAGGATGCGGGGGCCGCTGCGAGCATACAGACAAAGAAAAATATCGGGCCCCGGAAGGGAATATGGCATTTCGCCGTGCGGGGACGGCGCGGGCAGACAGGGACGTCGAATTTGCCTTCACTCCCATCGCGGTGCACCATCGGCGGCGCCCTCCACACCAGCCTGTTCGGATTACTAGACTGCTCTGTTCACCAACTTTTAATGTTTTAACCGCGGATTATGCGGATTACGCTGATTTGCATTATTTAATCCGCCCAATCCGCGCAATCCGTGGTTGCATATGTTTGGCCGCCAAGATTGCTCTTTACTTCGTCTGCTGAATAATCCAGGCTACGGAAGAACCAGATCCCGTGCCCCGGCATAGGCGGGCCAGCCCTTGAACCTCGCTCTCTGCTCGGTAACGATAGTCTTGATAAACTCCTCCTCGCTGCCGAACACCAGCATCATATCGTATTCTCCACGGCGCGCCTCCCGGGGGACGAGGATGTTGCAGCTCTGCACGACAACCTCTCCCTCTTTCCATCGTGAGGAGGGGTAGATCCGATATGGCGCAAAGAGCACCTGCTCGAACGAGTATGCCGGATCCCTGCGGCTGACAAATCGGGCGGCAATAAAGAAGTTGTCCCTGACATTTTTCAAACGCTGGCAGTATACATCGAGCGAAATAACAGCTTCCCCCATCACCGCACCCGTGGCGAGCGTATACCCGCACAGCTTCATTTCCGGAATCGGCACACGGTCCAACGCATGCCCCGCTTCTCTGCACTCACCCGTCCTGACAACGCCGAGGCGCGGACTCTCTCCCCTCGTGAAGAGAGCGAGAGAGTTGACCGTCGCGGCCAACTGCCAGTTGCCTTCCATTAAAAATTTGTACACACCCCTGTCGCCGCCGGGGGTGTAGAAATCATAGAACGTGAGGGGATCGTTAAAATCCACAAGCGCATACCGGCTGAACTTCTGCGCCTCCGACGCGTCAACCCTGTACGATGAATCACGCACGCCGGCGTAGATATGGTAAAAATAAAAGAGAACGCTCCGCATCGAAAGTTTGGGCGCAAATTCAAACGTCGCAACCACGGGGACCTCGGCAGGGATCTGATCCACCATCTTCTGCCTGACCCCGTCCTCCTGCGTGTATTTCCACTCCCCCATTTGCCCCGGCAAACCGCACAGCGGCCCTATCGACCATGCAGAGATGAGCGCGCAGAAAAGAATGATCACACAGAGGCTGCCGCCCCTCTTCGCCATTCCCTTCCACCGGAGAATATTCCGGATACCGTAAACGGACGCGATGAAGATCATGGGGGTAATGATGGAAGAGTACTGATACTTGATTGAAAAATGGGGCGCGCGCTGGGACAACAGTCCCTCCGCAAGTGAGATCAATGTCATGATCATCGCACCCGGCGAAAAGAGGGGCATGAAACTCACCGGGGCATAAAGGTGAAGCAGATACTGAATCTTCGGAGCAGTCATCACCCCCTTCCAGACCACGCCCGGGCTGGAAACAACCGTGGTGACGATTTCCGAGAGTGAATTGCCGAGCCAGCTGTAAAAGGCAAGGCCTCCCTTCGAGATCTCGGTTGTTCTCAATGTCACCGGGATAAAACATGGCTGAATGAACTTGATGCAGAGAATAAACCAACCCGGGGCGGCAAGGAGGGGCGTTAACCCCCATTTTAAACCCGCCCTGCCTTCGCGCCCGTAGTCCGCCAGGGTTTTTGTAAGGGCAAAGACGCCAACGGCAAAGACAGGCAGTGCAATGTCCTCCCGGCACACGAGGCAGAGAAAGATAAAAACGCAAAACAGACGCCATTTTCTTCTCAGATAGAAATAGAACATCCATAAGAGCAGGGGAGTGGAAAAGGATATCGTATGGAACTCGAACAAGTTGACCCAGTTGAGCGCGGGATAGACAAGGTAGCAGAAGGCGCACAAAAGGCCGACAGACGGCGCGACCAGCTCATTCCCGATAAGAAAGACCGGCCACGCACCAATGGCAAGCGCCAGGGATTGAAGAATCAACAGGGTCATGGGACCGGGAAAGACGGCGTAGAGCGGCGCCAGCCCCAGGATGATCAGCTCGACATGCCCTCCGTTCAGAACGGTGCACTCCCCGGGAGAGCTGGAAATTATCGATCCATGAATCGCGTTCCAGAAGGCCTGATTTATGACGGCGAGATCGATGTCATGGAAAGAGAAGGAACGGTATCGGTAGCCGGCTATCGCAGAAAATGATACGGCATACGCAACGATCAAAATAATCAACACGATGCGGGGGATCCCCTTACTCATTTTCATATGACCTGATTGTGCGGCGGGAACAAGATGCAGAATCATCCGCCGCAAGGTGAATAATCCGAGTCCCGCGTTTCATCGCTCAACCCCCTCTAAAAAGCGAGGCCGGATTTCGGGCGGAAGCTCCCTCGGCCGGTTCTCTTCAGCTATTTTCAGGCGTCGCCAGCATCTTCTCCGAGATAAGAAACTGCTTTATCTTTGCGCCCAGTGGTTGCCGGCGCATGATCTTCTCGAACAGCAACGCATCTGATATTTTCCGAAGGGATTGCGCTCTGTATCTTTTTGAAACTATTTCCGGCAGATGGACTATATTCCAGCAGATCCCCTGTACTACATTACAGCCCGATCTAAAATTACCCCGGCCTATCAGGAATAAGGAGAAACAGAGCCAGATAAAAAGATGCCGCGGCAGGATCACAATCATCCGTTTCGCGCTCAGATTCTTGATCAAGGTCATTATATAGTTTTTAGTCCCATGGAATCGAATATTATAGTTATTTTCCTCCCTGGAGAGGATTCTCCCGCTTGTTCCGAATTCATGATAGACAACCGACGCGGGACAAAAAACGGTCTTATATCCCGCGAGCCAGGATCTCCATCCCAGGTCCGTCTCCTCCATATAGATGAAATAGTCTTCATCGAACCCGCCGGTTTGGTCAAATACGCCTTTTCTGATGAACGCCCCTGCGGATTTGGCGGCCAGGAGCTCCACCTGCTGATCGTACTGGCCTTTGTCCACCTCTCCATGCCGTGCCCTTTGAAGCAGGAACCCGTTCTGGCCGAGATATTCACCCGCATAGTCGTAGCGATCCCTTTCCCTCGCGAGCAACAACTTGCACTGGAGGGACCCCACTTCCCGATCGCCCTCAAAAATCTTTAGCGCCTCCCCCATCCAGTGCGTATCGACCTGTGTGTCATTATCCAGAAATGCCAGATATTCTCCCCGGGCGATCTTCGCGCCCTCGTTTCGCGCCTTTGCGGGTCCGACATTTTTCCCCAGTTCCAGATATCTAATTCTTCCTGCGTATTCACGGAAAGTTTCACGAAGAGAAGAAACGCTCCCGTCGCTGGAGCCGTTATCAACGACAATCAGTTCGTAATTATCATAACTATTCTTAAAAACCGAATCCAGGCAACGGCGTAAAAACTCCTTTCCGTTATAGTTTGCAATAATAACCGAGACCCTGGGCGAAATAGCGTGTCGGGTAATCTTCCGTCTGCCTTTATTCATTGGAGTATTTCTTCCGGTAGGGAGCCCTCGCGGAAGAACCGCGAACCAGCACATTGATTCCCTCCGCAAAATCCCTTCTCAGGGCAGTGAGCGAGCGGAGGTCCCGGAGCAATCTTCTTGCGATATAGCGAGGCCTGAGATAAAACCTGCGCATTATTTCTTTTCTCTTTCGATAGAGCCAGTCGATACCCAGAGATTCGGGCCTGTAGACCGGGTAGACACCGGCGTATCCTTCCCCCTTCCTGCCCAGGGCATAGGCATCGATGAACTGATAATCAACTATCCCCGCCCTCACCGCCCAGTCCCACAGTTTGGAACCTGGGAACGGCGTCGCAATCGCGACCCCGATGATGGAGAAATCATTTTCCAGAACAAAATCTATTGTTTCTTCAACCTGTTCCTGTGTCTCCGTGGGATGACCAAACATAAAAAAGCCGTCCGCGTCTATTCCGTACCTCACGCAAAGCCTTATCGCATCTTTGGTTTCCTGATTGGAAAACCTTTTGCCTATTACTTCCCTTCTTAATTTCTCGCAGCCGCTCTCTATCCCAAACGTGAGGCTGTAACACCCTGCCGCCGCCATTTTTTCCAGGAGGGCGCCATCCACCAGATCCACGCGGGTATATCCGGCCCACCGGAACCGGCGTGCGCGTCTCCGCATCTCGTCACAGAGGGCTATCGTATGATCTCTCTTAATCGTGAGACAGTCATCCTGAAAAAGATACTCCCCTCTACAATCCTCATACATCGATTCCATTTCGTCAACAATATCCTCAGGCGAACGGCACCTGACCTTGTTGCTCACCGCAGGCCGGCTGCAATAGTAACAATTGTAAGGGCAGCCACGGGTGGCAATCAGTGAGGCCCGTGCAAGGTAGTCCGACATGGCGACCAGGTGCCTCGCCGGCCAGGGAATCTTGTCCAGGTCATCCGCCGGATGTCCGTTATAGACCCCCTGAACCCTCTCCCCTTTCAGGATTCTTGCCGCCAACGACACGAAGAGATCCTCTCCCTCGCCGGTCAGAGCACAATCGAAGTACCGCACCCTCTCGATGAACTGAGGGTCCGCGCTTACATGCGGCCCCCCCAGCGCGATCGTCGGGCGTCGCCCGAAACTCTCTTTGATGGCCCTGGCGAGAGTAACCGCCCCCTGGAGGGAGGGGGTCATGGAAGAAATACCCACCATCGCCGGCTTTTCTTCCCGGATCAGGGAGAGGGTGTCGCGCAGTTCCTGTCTCGCCGCTCCCACATCGACCAGTTTTACCGATATGCCGTTTTTCTCCAATACCGCCGCGATATACAGGATACCCAACGGAGGATAACTGACATCCAGGACGCCGGGGCGGGTGTTGTGGTAATACAGGGGGGGATTGATCAATATAATATCGGTCATATCAGTCAAATCTGATTTCCAGCGCGCAACAGCGGAAACACGCCGGCATAATGCGGTACTTTTTCAAAATCTCACGGAAATGCTCGGCTTTCTCATTGCGCCAGAAGTCGAAGATGCTCCCTTCCTTGATATTGCCAAGAACATATCCCTGGCAAATCTCCACGTCGCCATTGCCGCGAATGAATAACTGCCGGTAGGGCGAGGTGCAGACTGATTGTGCCGAAGGCGGCGCGCCCGCGTAGTAGCTCTCGATAGCAACGCCCTTTTGAAAATTGACCCTCACCCTGTTGCGCCGCCCGGCGATGCGCCCCTCGATTCTATGAAGCCCCTCCCTGATTTTGTTTCTCTCCGGACTGTCGAATAATTCCTCCCTGTCGCCTATACACTCCCCCCACACATCCCTCCCAACCTGATGCCTCCCGGCGAACTCCTCCTGCATTTTTTTGATCCTCCAGGGATAATAAAAATTGTGACTCAACGACCATTGATCCACGCCCAACTCTTCGGCGATATCCAACACGCGATCAAAATTATCCAGGTTGATCCTTGAAACCACGGTGGCGATTCTGACATTCGGGAAAAGCCTGCTGCCCCTTATCCTGACCAGTCTCCTGATACCGTTGATAATTTTTCCGAAAGATCCTTTCACATGCGCGCGCGCGTCGTGAGTCTCTTCGTCCGGTCCGTCAAGGGAAACAGCCAGGAAATCCAAACCCGCATTGACCAATTCCTCAGCCCTTTCCTCCAATAAGGATCCGTTGGTCACCACCCCCTTCACCATCCCCCTGTCCGTAAGATATCGGATAATCCTGCCCAGGTCCGGATGCAAGAGGGGTTCGCCCCCCGACAACTGGAACGACGGAACATAGCCCTCGGCCTCATCGATGACCCTTTTCAGATCTTCAAAGGCCAATTCCCCCATCTCCCTCTGCCGCGATTCTTTTACATGGCAGATCCGGCAGTTGAAGTTGCATTTTTCGGTGACAAAACAGGTTATGCTACGCGGATAGGGAGTCATCTTTTTTCGATACACGATCCTGTCCCATAAAAAGTTTCTTGCCGTCCCCGGATACCTCAGGGCGAGGGCGATCCTCCGTTTCACGCTCACGTTGATCATTGGTACGCCTCGGCGATAATCCTCGCATTGCCCGCATTATATTTTTCCAGGGCAAACGGGCGCGCCGCCGACTCCATGGTCCTCAGTTTTTCAGGGTGACGGTAGAGATCCAGAACCGACTCCCGAATGGAATGTGGGTCGGGAGAGATGGTCATCCCTACCCGCGAATCGAACATTTCCTTCGCGGCCCCCTTATCGGTGACAACCACAGGCCTGCCGGCTGCCAGTGCTTCCATAATCACCATCGGCTGCGCCTCCTCGGCCAGAGAGGGCAGAATTACAAAATCGCACGCGCCCAGATAGTCGGCAATCGCATCATGGGATTTTCTCCCCGTCAGAATGAAATTCTTCACACCGCGGGATTCGGACCTGAGAAGTTCCGCGTCGGGGCCGTCGCCGACCAAAACGCAATAAATATCTCTCGGCAAAGATTCCGCAGCTTTCAGAAGCTCGAAGACGCCTTTCATCCGCAAGAGCCGGCCGACGAACAAAACGATCAGCTTTGCGTCCGAGGGCAAGCCCAGCGCGGCCCGGCAACGGAGCCTGTCCTTTTCGGTAAATTTCTCCTGATCCAGCCAATGGCGAAACACCCTCATCTTCTCACCATCCAGCCCCAGCGCCCGGAGCTCACGCGCAGACTCATCGCCGGCCGTCAGGATCCGGTCAAAACCGGAAAAAACCCATTTGAATACGACCGCATAGAGGCTGCCTGATTCCAGTCTCCTGTAAATGAAATGCGTGCTCGCCACCTTCCTTTTCCCGGGGAAAAAGATGCCGATGATACGGGCAACAAAGGCCGCGGCAAAACCGTGGGCATGGATTACCCCGACCCGGCGGTGATTCCGTGACATCCAGAGCAGGGAGCAGAATAAGAGGCCGGGGACTGTATACAGAAATTGGGCTGCCGGGTACGGGGTCGTCCTGTCAAACCAGTCGCCGGCGGGCCACCAAAAACGCCGGACGGTGACGCTGCCGTTCCTCTCATGCGCCTGATAGTTTTCAACCCTTGTCACCAAGGGACGATAGGTCAGTACAAACACCCGATACTCCTCCCTGCGCAAATAGTCGGTGAGCAGATCGAGGTGCGTTTCCACCCCCCCGATGTTGGGCGGATAGAACGGACAGATAATCAAGATGCCGGGCTTTTTCATCAACCTCTTCTATTCAACAACTCTTGATGTCTTGACCGCGGATTATGCGGATTCTTGTTTGCAATCCGTTCAATCCGCGAAATCCGCGGTTACATACTCTGCTCCGTTAATTGCTCTTGCATGCATTTGGTGAATAGTACGGATTAAAACACCCACCAAAAGGTCCTCAGCGTGCACTCTTTGCAAAGGGTCAACCGGTTCACGTCCAGGGCCAGGTGTTTCTCCCGTATCCTGTTCAATGTCTCACCGGTCCAGATTTCCCGCAGCGATTCCTTGCGGGCGTCTCCCACAATCACTTCACCCTCGATATCCTGACAACACAAAGACGCAGACCCATCCCAGTTGATCAGGAGCTCGGTAAAGGGGAGGCGGCAGGGGGCCTGACTGAAAGAAACATAGTTCCAATACCCGGTGTCAACGATTCCTTTTTTCGCCGAAGACCAGTCGTGTATTTTGGAGATACAGACGTTATCGACGCTGCGCCGCCATCGCCTGATGAACGCATTCCGCTCATGTCTATTGAGGTCACATTCGAGAAAGTCGACGACAACCCTCGGATGCGTCGCATTCATCCTTCTCCTCAACGCCATGAGGCCCTCGACATTCCCGAGCACCCTTTTATAATCAAGCCCTGTCCTGATCTTCTCATACGTCCCCTGGCTCAGCGCATCGAGGCTTATTATAATCTCATCAAGGCCTGCCTCGATCAATTCCTCAGCAAGGCGCTCATCCAGTTGCTGGGCGTTCGTGTTCGTGGAAATCCTGGCAATCCCGGCGTGTTTCGCATATGCAACCCGCCATGCGAAATCATTATCGAGAAGCGGCTCCCCAAAGTTATGCAGATTGACGTATCCCACACCCCATCGACACGCCTCATCGATCAACTTCTTATAGAGCTCCCTGCTCATGCTGCCCTTCCGGCGTTTCATGGAGGGGTGCGGACACAGGTAACAACGGGCATTGCAGATATTCGTATTCTCGATTCGAACTGCGAACGGCACATGTCGATATTGATCTATCGCTCTTTTGATCCGCCTTCTCAACAGATATCGGTATCCCCCGTTCCGCAGGAATAGCGGCCATTCCAGGAGTCTATTTGCGCATGCCTTGGCTGCCCGATTGTACAGCAGTTGGTCCAGAACGAAATTTCTTATGCCCATTTCAATGCCTGCCGCCGCCGTGTGGGGCAAGGATTTTGACATAGAAAGCCTCGAACGCCTTGCCGGGGATGTAATATGCCAACAATTGACTCAACGCAAGCACAACGAACCAAAAACACCGGGGACGGTACTTTACTGAGGCAAGTACCCCCTCCCCCAGAAGATCTTCTGAGATTTCGTCCGTCCTGAGGGAATGCAATCCTGCCATGCCGTACGCCCGGTAACCCCTCTGTGTCATTTCCTCGAGCTGCCAGCCGGACCGGTGGGCTTGGAAACGATTATCCTGAACCATACCCTGGCGTATCCAGCCGACGGGCATGTTAACGATAACTTTTCCCCTGGCCCATTCCTCGGCATCCCTCAGTATCTTCTCCCCTTCGGCCTTCTCGAGATGCTCCAGAAGATCGATCATGATTACCGCGTCAAAACTCCTGGGCTTGAATTTTACCCCGGCGATATCCGCTAAAATATATTCAGAGTGAATTCCTCTTTTTCTGCTCTCCCTGAGAACGGGTTCAAAAGCATCCACACCCACACTGTACGCGACCCTGCAATATTTCAGGGGCGATTCCCGGCCGCATCCCAGATCCAGAACAGACTGACAGCCTTTGAGCTCTCTCTGCAAACAATACACGAGGGTGTGGAAGAGACGGCCAAGCACCCTCGTGTGGTAGAGCGAACCGATAAATCCTTTCACCCTCTTACTGCCCCCAGCCTTTCCTACTCATTTCCCTGACAACGAAAAATCCCCTCATCCTCTCCATTCCGTAAACCCACAAGGTGATCCAGCACGCCACCGGATGAAACATCCACGCGGGATCACGCTTCCTCACATAGCCTTTGAGAGCCTGGTAAAAAAGGGGGACTCCCAGAGTACAGCTGAGAACGAATTCCACAATACCCCATCTATTCAGATTCTCCCAGGGATATTTCCTGATGTTTTTCTTTTTATAATAGAGATAATCCCTGATTCGTCTCCTCTGCTTCCGCGCGAACTTGGCGATATTACTTCCGCAGTAGAGATGAATAATTCCTATCTTCACCTTTGCACACCTGACCGTGCCTTTCTTTTCCACCGTCTCCGCCATAAGGTCTATATCCGCGAGGTAATCACCGACCCCCATCTCCTCCAGCAAGGCGCGGCGAAGGACGGTGCCGTTGGCGCCGATTGTGGGCACCCCTTTCCTGGTGAGGGTAACCTCTATCCACCCCCCCCTATCCTTCTCACCCACCTCAATCCCGGTCCATTTGCCGCTTAATATATTCCTGCGATCATAGTTACCCAAAAAATAGCACAGCGGGTCATTCATTCCCATCAAGGCACAATATCGGTCAATGAAACCGTCCTCGGCCCGCCAGACGTACTCCCACGGCTCGCTCCCGATTATCTCGGGGTCGGAAAAGGGCTCGACCATCCGCCGCAGCCAATCGGTGGAGGGCAGAAGATTATCGGAATCAATCAATGCGACTAATTCATTGCCCGCATTCTTAACTCCGACCGCCTTGCCCGCTTCCCCTGTTTGCAAAGGATTTTCGCAGATTCTCACCCCGTATCGCCTCGCGGCCTCCAGGGTCCCATCGGTCGAACCGCCGTCAGCCACAATAACCTCTATCCGCTCCCTCGGGTAATCCTGAACCGCGATCGACTCAAGGCAATCCGGCAGAATCGAAACCGCGTTTAATGTCGGGATAACGATAGAAACAGAGGGAAGAGGGCGCAGTTGGTCCATTACGTTACCTCAATAAGATCTTCGTGCGGCCTCAGGCCGCAAGCAAATCCCAAATTCAAAATCCCAAATCCCAATCTTCCAGGCAAAATGCACGGAAGTTGAGGAACAAACATCTGATCTATTCATCAACTTTTAATGTCTTAACCGCGGATTACGCTGATTACGCGGATTCTTGTTTGTAATCCGTCCCATCCCTGCCTGCCGGCAGGCAGGCGCGAAATCCGCTGTTTCATACTTTAACTCGCTAAATTGCTCTTTATTACTTCTGATGAATAATTAAGACTAACATTCTTTTAAAGATTCGTTCGATAAAAACAGCATAGCCAGGAAACTCACTATTGAAATAACAGTGAGCGTCCGCACAACCGCCCCCAGCCCGGGATGATAAAGATATATCGTCGCTACCTGAGCACACGCAATGAACATCAGGTATTTAATGAAACGGGTATTGTGAATAGAAATATTATAGGATGTAATCAATCCGACCAGGGCATAAAAACTCATCGCGAGGGCAAACCAGGGCACGAGGGGGGTGCTCCCGGGGCTGGCCTTGCCGGTGAGAATCCTCAGAATTGCCCCGGGCGCCAGGACGCAGAGGAGAGTCCCCGCGCCGCACATAAGAGAGGTGACGATCAGCCCCTTTTTTAATAAATGGCCGCTCGGGGAACGGCGGGAATGGGCCGAGGCAGCCTTGGGGAACACCACAATGGAAACCGCTCCCGGGAGAAAAAGGATGATTTTTCCCACCATCTGCGCGACGGAATAGTAACCGGCATCGAGAGGAGAAAAGAACTTCTTCACCAGGGTTACATCCGAGTTGGTAAGGATTGTGTAGGAAATCAGCATCGCGCTGACGGGGAGGCAGTACGCGTATATGGGCCGCAGGGACACCCGATGGCTTTCCTCTCCCGCGCTCACCCGGCGCGCAAAATAGCGCGCGGCCAGGAAATATCCCGCGACGAGGAAAGTGACGGGGCCGGCGAGCACCCCCCACAATCCCCCCCATACCCCATACCCCATCCACACGAGGCCGACACCCACGACAAGCTTTGCGAGGGCTGAGGAGGCGCTGGCGGCAACAAGCGGCGCGAACAACTGAGCCCCCTGGAGGAACGCCTGCGGTATCGCCGCCATGAGAAACGCGGCGATCAGGAAACCGACCAGGAGCATCTCCGCGGTATCTCCTATCTGCTGCATGCGAGCAAACGGACCGGCAACCGCAGCGAATGCGATGACGACTATAAGGGAGATGAGCCCAAGGTGAAGCGTCGCCCTCCGGACCAGAAACCGGGATTCCACGATCTGATGGCGACCGATCTGTACCGCGAGGAACCGCGTGAGCGCTGTCTGGAACGGGGCTGCGAACTGGCTGAAGTAGAGGGCGAGGATGACCAGCGCATTCAGCGCCCCGTACTCCTCATACGAGAGGATCCGCACCACGATCAAATGGTACAGCAGGCTCAAGAAATTTGCCAGCTGCATCCCCCCCACCATGAGTCCCGCGTGGAAAAGGAATTCATCCTGGAAGAATTTTCTGAACATGTCTCTCATAGCGATGCCCCAGCCTGATCTATTCACCAACTGATAACATTTTCGAACCGCGGATTGGGCGGATTAAGCTGATAGAGGAGTCACTATAACCACGGATGAACACGGATACACACGGATTAAAGCAATAGTATGATACCAAAAGCCATACGCTGGAAAACCGCCCCGGTTGAGTTAGAATATGACTTGCCGTGTTCATCCGTGTTTATCCGTGGTTTTGATATCGTATTCTCCTTTTTAATCCGCCAAATCTGCCTAATCCGCAGTTCAAACATTAAAAGTTTGTGCCTGGATCCCGCGCGGAGATCAGCGCTTTCCGGAACGAGTGAAATCCCTGAGGTGTCCGATCACCTTCCGCCCGGCGCGGAAAACAAACTTCAGATCGTCCCAGTTCCTGATGCTCGCTATCCTCCGCCCCAGGAATAACGGGTCAAAGGCAACGGTGTAGAGCCCTCTCACCAGTTTCAGGAGTTCCTCCTCGGGGAAAGGGATCTTCATAACCGGCTTCCTCATATCAAAATCCTCCCAGTCCGTGGTGCGCAGCCAACCGTTCTCCAGGCACTCCGTGTAGAGCGCGGTGCCGGGGTAAGGGATGATAATGGTGGCCTGCATGCTGGAGGCGTATCCGTTCCTCAGGAGATACCTGCCCAGTTCAAATGTCCGGCGCGCCTGGGCATAACTCTCCCATGGATAACCGAACATTATCGTGACATGGGGATACAATCCCGCATGCCGCGCCGTCCGGCAGGAGCTGATGATCTCCTCCACGGTGATATTCTTTTTCAAACGGTCCAGCGTCTCCTGATTGGCGCTCTCCAGGCCGAAGAGGAGGAACCGGAAGCCGGACCTTTGCATCATCCGGTATTCTTCCCGTCCGGCGCTTCCGAAGCGGAAGTTGCAGTCAAAACCTATGTCGCGCGCGTATCCCCGCTCTCCCATCCCGCGGCAGAAATTATTCAACCAATCTCCGCGTGGGAACGTGCCGGTATCATCCATGATCTCCCGGATGCGGAGATCGCGCACAAGGGAACCAATCTCGTCCAGAACATTCTCCACGGAGCGGACCCTGAATCGGGGATAGAGCTGCGTCCAGCTGCAGAAGCTGCACTTCCCCCACCAGCAATCCCTCCCGCTCATGATGTACGTCCCCGGGGTGCGTCTGTAGTTGCCGTTCTCGTACGCGTATAGCCGCCACTTTGTCAGTTCCCTGTCAATAAAAGGCGCCTCGTTCAGATCATGGTTTAACGTAAAGGGGCCTGTATTTTTTATCTCGTCGTTTTCCCGATACCATACGCCCGGCTCCGCAGCGGCCGCCCGCCGAAGCTCCGTGGCCGATAATGGTCCTCCGCTCGCATGCGCGCACAGACCGCGCAAAATAAAATCATAGTCCCCGCCGGTGATTATGAAATCCACATTTGAATTCTTGAGCGATTCCTCGGGGAGCGCGGTGACATGGTCGCCGACGAGGACCGTCAGCGGGCAATGGGGTCCGTGAGAGAACTCCTCCTTGATGATCCGGATATACTCCCAGTATTCCTTGATGACGGGGGTTTTGCTCTCGAGAACAATCATGTCGGGTTTCTCCCGCCTTATCAAATCGAGGTAGCCCGGCCGTTCCATGCCCTCCGCGATGCAATCGTTCCACAACACCTCATGCCCTGCGTTCCTGAGCATCGTGGCCGCGAGGGCCGGAACCACGGGATAGATGAATGTGGGTTCGCTGAAATACTGAAATTGACGATTCTGCCCTATGGTGGGGTATCCCTTCGATCTGTCCAGCGGCGGGTACGAGAAAAGAATTTTCATTGTTCGTCGAGCTCTTTTAAAAACAACCCTTTTATGAAGTTCAGGCCATACACGATATGGGTGCTCACAATGCCTGCTGCGACGGCCGCCGCCATCTTCGGATGGAGACTCTTTGCCGCGGTGAGACAGGCGGCCAGCAGATAGAGCGAGACCCCCCACACATAGAGCCTCAGCCCGCCCGGAAAGGCCATCAGCGGAAGCCAGCCGAGGAGGAGAAAGGCCGTCCAGATCGCCGGGAGAAAGTAGTTGAGTCGGAGCGAGGTCTCGGGAAATCTCTTCACAAAGTAGCCGCGGTGGGTACCGTAACGCCCGATCTGCCGGAAGTGGGGGAAGAAGAGAGGCCGTCGATGATGCCACACCTGAACGTCCGGATCATAGATGATTTTCTTGCCGAGCTGCCGGGTGATTTTCAGGCATAGGATGGTGTCCTCGCCCGGCCAGTAGGGGGTCTGGAATCCGCCGACGGCATCAAAGGCCGATCTCCGAACCATGAGATTGCTGGTGGGGTAGTCATCCACCTCCTTCAACATCTTCGGTATATAGCGATAGAGGTGAACGCCCCCAACCATCCAGCTCGCGAGAACCCTCCCCGCCGCCTGCTCCCAGAATCCGTCAGTGGGAGGGGTTGATGCCGGACCGCCGACCGCGGCGATGGAATCATCGCTGAAACGGCGCACGGCGTTCGCAAGCCAATCCTCATCCGGATAGGCGTCGTCATCGATAAACGCAATGATCTCCCCTTTCGCATGTGATGCGCCGATATCCCTCTTGCGCGGCGGGCCGAGAGATCCGGTGGGGATGACGGCGATCCTTTTCCCTCCGCACTCCATCGATTCATCGGGGAGGAGGAGCACCTCGAAGTTGGGATAATCCATCTCCGCGATCGCGGAGAGACACTCGCGGAGATGGGCGCCGGGTGCGCGGAACGGGATCAGGATGGATACGAAAGGCGTCGCCGCCGACATTCTGAGCGGCCGATCGTAGTAGTGGAGCAACTTCAACCGATAAAATACGGCGAGGGTATCGACCAGTATCTTCCAGATCGCTCCCAGGCCGATGTGACCGAATTTCCCCCTGTAGTCTACAACCACCGGCGCCTCTGCAATGGTAAATCCCTGGTGGTGCGCATTGACAAGAAGCTCCAGGTCGAAGGCATATCTCTTCACCAGGATGTAGGGGAATACCTTCTCCAGCACCTTCCTTCTGAAAAGCTTTATCCCCGT
The DNA here is from genome assembly GCA_026392015.1 of Candidatus Auribacterota bacterium. GTDB lineage: Bacteria > Auribacterota > Tritonobacteria > UBA1439 > UBA1439 > JAPLCW01. Next base: position 27,621 of record JAPLCW010000161.1, read on the forward strand.
CTGCGTGTCTCTGAGGGGGAGCCCGAAGAGAATCTTGACCAGGAAAAAATAGGCGCTGCTGATGATCCTCCTCGATCGGGGATAGGAGAGCGTCGATCGGGGATGCCTTTTAGAGCCGATCACGACATCCGCGCCCGTATCCGCCTGAACCTGGAGCAGCGTATTAAATTGGCGCGGATGGATATCCAGGTCCGAGTCGAGAAAAAATAGCAGCTCCCCCGACGCGAGATTGAAGGCGCGCTTCAACGCCCATCCCTTTCCCCGATTGCCGGCATAACTGAGGAATCGCACCCCCTCAATCTCTTCCGCAGCCCGTGCAATCTCCGAGAGTGTCGTGTCATCGCTCCCATCATCCACCACCACAATCTCGTGGTCCAGGCTGAGCGAATCCAGAACTCGCTTCGTCTCTCTGATATTCTGATAGATGTGGCTTCCCTCATTATGGGCGGGCATAAGAATCGAAATTTTTTGGGGGATGGACGCCGACATGTCAGATCATCTTCCGCAAAGACGCCATAGCGCCTTCTCCAAACCCGGGGCACCCGCTGCGGCCTATAGATCTCTTCACCGCAATACGCCGAGGAGAGTGTTGTTCAGTGCGCGCAGGAGCTCGTCGGTTTCTCCAACGCCGATCTGACGCGGTACGGAGGGGGAGAATCGCTGGAATCTACGAAAATATCTCACGCGCTCTTTTTCAACCGCTCCTTTACCTGCTTCATCGGGAAGTTGCGGCCCGGGCACATGGTGCGCTCTCCGATGAACTCTTTGTGACCCTTTATGCAGCTTAGGGGGATGTCATACGTTGCGCGGAGCCTTTTGATGAGGGCAACGAGGGAGTCGAGCTGCTTCCTGCTCGGGTACTGGCGGTTGAAATTTCCCACAAGGCATACTCCGATCCCGCTCTCATTGAGCCACGGCTGCTTCGCATGCCCACCCGGGAGCTGCTTCTTCCAGCGGTCGCCCTCCTCCACCTCCCCATCCGCGGTCGCGGAAGTCCCGTTGTCGATGACAAAATGGTATGCGAGACCATTGGGCATGTGTCGGAAGTTCCTGTGATAGCGGTCGATAATCGCGGCATTGCCCTTGCGGGTGGCACTGTGATGGATAACGATATACTTCCAGCGCGCATGCTTCTGAGGGCGGGCTGATTCGGCGTTGCCGGCAAGGGCAAGGAAAGCAAGGACAGACACAACGATAAGAAGGGGAATAGGATACGACTTATTCCTGATTTGCATTAATAGCCTAACCCTCTTTTCCCCTCCATCCCTAAGATCTTATCCTATGATACCAGATTGTGGAAATGAGGCAACCATTTTTGGCGGGTGTCAAAACCGCGGAGGAGGCTTAGTCTATCTTAATATTGGGCTTACGAGGTCGGGTTTTTCGCGAGAAATTACTGCATTTGGCTCTCTTCCATTTTGTCTGGATAGAAACATCGGCCCCTAGCACTCTCTTAACTCTGCGCTACGCCCTATTGCACGATGTCCCCATATTCTTCATTCCGGTCGAGGTATTGCATCTCGTCCTGGTCCATCTCGTTCTCCAGCTCGTACTGGGACCTCTGCGGCTTGGGATAGACTTGACGCCCTGACTGGGGAATGGAGCATCCTAATAGCATTAAAGGCAGGTATAATAGCACGAACCACAAAAAGATCCATTTCATCTCTTTTCTCCCTATTTTTTAGATACAGCCATCATATGCGCCGTTACCTACAGTCTCTTCGCAGGACAGCCAGTGACTTTTATTCTACAGCGAAAAGAACAAAGGCGACAACGAAATTATCTCGCCCCCGTTGTCACGAGGGCAGGCATAACATCATCATGCACGCAAAGCGAATACCACGCTCTCAATTGTTTATTCATGTATCTTACTGCAAATCCAACCGTTACGCACATTAGGACTACGATTTTGTGAAAAATCCAAGTGAATATCCTGTTGACGGAAGGCCGGGAACATAGTATTTTTCACCAGGGATTGGACACTATGGTAATTCGCTTTGAACAAGTTCAGAGGATGACCCAAAAGCTCATCCTTTCTCCTCAGATGCAGCAGGCGATCAAGCTGCTGCAGCTCCCCCTTCTCCAGCTCCAGCAGGTAATCCGCCAGGAAATGGTGCAGAACGCCGTCCTGGAGGAGGAGCTCCTCGAAGAGGAGGATGAGGAGGAGAAAGAAGAGAGGGAGCAGCGGGAGGAGGCGGAAGCCGAAGATAAGGCGCCCAAGGAGGATACAAGCGAGCTCAATTTTGACGAGGAGTTCAACCGTTTGTTGCAGATCGACGAAGAGTGGAAGGAATATTTCCGCCAGAGCGGCAGCTATCGTTCCTATTCGGAAGAGGATGAGGAGAAGCGGCGTTTCCTCGAATCATCGGTGGTGAAACCGGAGACGCTCCGGGAGAATCTCCTCAATCAGCTCGGCGTCGCCCTCCTGGACGAGAATGAAAAAAAGATCTGCGAGGCGATCGTCGGTGATATTGACGATAACGGCTATCTCCAGTCCAGTATCGAGGATATCGCCCAGCGGCTCAGCGTTCCGCTTGAAGACGTTGCGCGCATGCTCGCACTCATCCAAACCCTCAGTCCTGTGGGGGTCGGGGCCCGGAATGCGAGGGAATGCCTGCTCATCCAGATCAATCGACTCGGTATAACGGACCCGCTTATCATCGCGATCGTCGACAAGCACCTGGAGGATCTGAGCGTGAAGAAATACCGCCAAATCGCCAGGACCCTCAAGGTTCCTCCACTCCTCATACAGAAGGCCGCCGAGCTCATCGCGACGCTCGAGCCGAAACCGGGGAGGGCCTTTTCCGACGAACTCGCCCACTACATTACCCCCGACGTTTTTATCGAGAAGGCGAGCGGGGAGTACAATATCATCCTTAACGATGACCGCATCCCGCGCCTCCGTATCAGCAACATGTACAGACAGATGATCGATAACCCCACGACGGATAAGACCACGAAGACATACATACGCGATAAGATCAAAGGGGGACAGTGGTTGATCCGCAATATCAATCAGCGGCAGACGACCATCTACAATATCTCCTCGGAGATTGTGAAGAGGCAGAAGGATTTCTTCGACGAGGGGATGAGCCACCTGAAGCCGCTCACAATGCAGGAAGTGGCGGATTCGATAGGGATGCATGAATCCACGGTCAGCCGCGCTATCGCAAACAAGTACATCCAGACGCCGCACGGGCTCTTCGACATGAAGTACTTCTTCAGCTCCGGGGTGGACTCACAGATCGGCGGCAGTGTTTCCGTGAACACCATCAAGAGCATGATTCGGCAGATGACCAGCACGGAGGATCCGAAGAATCCCCTGAGTGACCAGCAGATCATCGACGCCCTCGCAGCAAAGGGCATGCGCCTCGCGCGCCGCACGATCACCAAGTACCGCAAGGAGCTCAAGATCCCCTCATCCAACATCAGAAGGAAGTTCTACTAAACCAGCGATAAGCGGTAAGCCATAAGCAGTAAGCAAAAAAGGGAGGCTTTCGCCTCCCTTTTTTATTTCTATCTGCGTTATGCTATTTCCCGTTGTCCGCTATCCTTCTCCCGCTATCCATTAGAACATTAGATGTTAAATTTTCTATCACTAATCACTAATCACTGTAGTACTGGAGCCAGCGATCGGAATCGAACCGATAACCTGCGCATTACGAATGCGCTGCTCTGCCAGTTGAGCTACGCTGGCTCTATATTCATTCGAAAAGAGTTACGTCAACTTCTCCGGGGATTGAAACAACGCGGGCGTCCCTAGAGTGCCCATCCTGTCCCACTTTTCGCCCTTCCAATACATCCAACGCCTGTCTTTACCGATTCAAAGCATTTATCGTTTTCTATTGAAGATAATATACCATCTCTATTTCGTCCATTCAATACCTTACGGAGTGCCAAAATGGCAGATAACGTAGAGGTCGGATCCTTCGGCAGGCTCAAAACAAGTTCTATCCGATCCGTTGGCGGGCTTGATAAATCAAGCCCCTACAAAATTATCGTTTTTGACTCAGGCGCACTTACTGGCTGAAGCTTTTAATCGGTCATCCGCCATTTCGGGAGAGTGCCCTGTTGAAAATATTTGCCTCTGCTTGCCGCTTTTGCTTTTTCGCAACAGTGATGCAGCCCTGGGCCAGGTTAATCTGTTTCCGCCCCGGGGTATCGGCGTGTTGCGAATGGCAAATACCTACTCCGCCTGCTTCTTGCTCGTTCCTCTCTTATCTTCTGACGAGATCCATTACCATCTCGTGACTTATGAAAAGTGCGGGATTAGGGAATATGTTTATCCCTGCGGTTTTCCTGGAAATAGGTCTCTCCTGATTTCCACTGCGACACCAGCTTTTTGCAGATACTCCTTCGCAAGATGAAAATTGTAGCACTCATTTTTCTTGAAATTGAGATCCTCTGCGAGTACCAATTTTGTAATCCCTGCCTCGATGAGCGTGAGCGCACATGGCGCACATGGATACCATTCGCACAGGTAGAGAGTTGCTCCCCTGGTTGAGATCCCCATCTCGGATGCCCTGCAGATGGCCCTCACCTCTGCATGAACGCTGGGACAATGCTTTATATTTTGAGGGCTAATGGGCCCACCCAATCGACATTCGTGATGCTCTCCTGCTCTTTCGGGTGGCCCATTCCAACCGAGAACATGCTTTCCGTCGTTCGTCTCGATTACAGCAGCCATTCGTATATTCTTGCATGTGCTGCAGGATTTTGCCTGTTCGAATAATTCACATAGTTCGTTACTTGTCATAGAAGTCGCGCTCCCGCGAGGGGCAGTAGGTATGGCTTGACGTTTTTAAGGATTTTCTTTTTTCTGCTCTATAGAGAGAGCAACGGCCTCCTGGACAAAACAGTTCCCGGATGAACGCTGCTCTGCATTGGCAATAACTAGTGTCTTGTCTCAGAAATATCTCGCGTATGTTTGTCATTGCGAGCGTAAGCGAAGCAATCTCAACTCATTGTGATCCAAGAGATTGCTTCGTCGCTCCGCTCCTCACAATGACACAACTTTGTAAAGCTATTTAAGGGACACAACACTAGTCTGCTCTATGCCAGGCGGGCAACACTATTCTTCTTCCCATATAGAATCGAAGGACATTCCAGAGAGGTGCTCAGCTATTTCTATGCCGCTCACGATAGGAAAAGGGGGGTTCTTTCACCAAAGCCCTATCGCCCAGACGGGAAACCATACACCCCAAACGCTCCAGATCTCTTGTGCCGCTGCTGAGCCCCAACTATTGCTTCTTGTCCGGTTTGGCTTCCGGAAGTTTTTCCTGCTTCGTCTGGACCTCGAACTTTTTATCCCCTCCCGATTTCACTGCGGGTTCGGGATACATTTTTCGTATTGTCTCCAACTGTTTTTCAATAGCTTCCTTGGACTCTCCCGCCATTTCTTTTTGCACCAGCCTCAACGCCACATCGACTGTGATCCTGAGATTCCTTGGGTCTTTATAAAATTTATCCAATGCGGTTACCGTCTGCTCATACGACATGCACGGCAGCAAACGACACAGGCCTTCCTCATCCGTCCTTCCCGCGGTTACCAAGCCCATATTGCATCCCTCGTAAATACCTATGACAAGATAGATCTTCGCGAGGGGGACATCAAAGACATTGAAGTCCGCCAACTTGTTCCATGCCTCTCCGTTGAAACCCAACGGCGGCTTCGCGGCAAACACAGTTGCCACGGTCATCATAAGGATGACTGTCATCACCACTGTTTTCATCGTACACCTCCTTCACATAACATATCCCGCAAAGCGTTATTATACCCCGCCCCGCGCTCCAGGGGCATAAAAATATCCGTCCCCCAATCCATCTTCTCCCTGTCTCTATCGCGTAGAAAATAGCACTATTCCACCTAATTTAATAAACATCTCACCGATGACTTATAGTAAGCATCCTGGTAATGTGTTAAATAAGAACAAGAGATATAGTCGTAGTTCTCCCTTGCTATATGAGTACCTCCAAATGTTCCGGTTGACGATATCCACACCGCCGGATTGTCCGGCCCTTTCAATGAAAATCCACTTTCATTTGTACCACCCCACGTTGTGTCAGATAACTTAGGCACCGCGGGAGAACAATCACATGTATTCTCGCGAGCCGAGTCGCAGCTTCCTGTCGCGTAGCGATTTTCAAGGACATGCTGCTCGGCATCCGTCGGGACATGCCAACCCTGTGGGCAGATGCCCTGCGTGCCGGGCGTGTTTACCCACATCATGGCTTCCGGCCAATAGTATCGCCCGCCATATATATCACAATTACTCTCAAGATCCTGATAACACCATTTCTCTATTATGCCGTTGTTGGTCGGGTTGGTGCCGGCGTTGATCCGGGTTCCCACATTCAGGTTCTGCTTCATCCAGCATTGGGAGCCGATCAGGACCGTCTCGTATATTTTTTCATCCCTTGAATCCGTGATTGTATTTCCGCAGACCCAGGTTTGTGTCGGCGTCGGTGTTGATGTAGGTGTTGATGTAGGTGTCGATGTCGGTGTTGATGTAGGTGTCGGCGGCACAACCAATGTCCCTGTCTGTATTCCCCAGTTTCCCGGTTGCGTACAGATGAACTTTGTGCCTTGCAATACTTTGTCTGACGTCACTTCGCTCTGATCGAACAAAGCATTGAGCGCATCACCAATATCCCTCGTCGTCTTCATCGTCGAGCCCGGCGCCGCGATGGGCTCCTGGAAACCGGCAATAGGTGTCGGCTTTATCCCCGAGCTCAGGTAGTCATAGATTTGCGAAAGCGTGTACATCCCGCTCCCCGCCGACGGCAAGCCGGGAGAGTCGAGGCTTCCTGCAATGGCCACTCCGGCCATAACTGCCGCACATATCACACCTAACATTGCCGCCATCATCCTTTTCATCTTTACCCCTCCCTTTTATTGTGCGCATCCGGCCCATGTGCCAGTATTGGCTTTTTTATCGCGTGTGAAGAGATACTGCATTTACAATCCGGGCGCGAGCCCCCCTCTAAAAGGGCTATTCGGGGTCCCGGACAGCGCGCACGGAGGGACTGCCATCCGATTTATAGTGGCTGACGAGACCACAGTCGCGGAACTGCACGTACCACACCTCCGTAGAGGACCAATAGGCGTCATTGGTATACCCCCCGAGCAGATTCTTGGACGCGCATATTGTCGACAACTCGTCCTTTGAAGGTAACCTCCAACCCGTTGACCTGCCCAGCCAGTTCAATCCTGTCCCCCAGCTAACGGCGTTATCCCAATTCTTTGAAGCGTTAAAGTCGGTCCCCGCATTGTCGGTCCCTTTGGCAACCCACATGCTTCCTATCAGAACTATTTTGCTCATGTCCATGGTAGGAGTGGGAGGGGGTGTGAGCGTCGGGGTCGTTGTGGGTGTTGGTGTCAATGTCGGCGTGGCCGTTGGCGGCGCCACCAATGACCCCGTCTGGACTCCCCAACTCCCCGGAACTGCGGAGAAGAAATGAACTCCTGATCTCACATCAGCGGCCGTCGCCTCGCAGTCGTCGAACTTTGCCTTGATGTCATCATAAATCTGCTTCGTTGTCTTCATCGTCGATCCGGGGGCTTCGCCTGGTTCCTGAAAGCTGCCCGCGGTGGTAGCCGCCGTTCCCGAGTTCAGATAGTCATAGATCTGAGAGAGTGAGTACATCCCGCTCCCCGCCGACGGAAGCCCGGGAGAATCCATGCTCCCGGCAACGGCCATACTGCTCAACGCCACCGCACACATCACGCTTACAACCATCACCAATGTTGCTCTCATCCTTCCTCCTTCATTTCATTGCCGGATCCTCTCCTATAGAAGATCCGAAGTCATAGCCACAGGGGGGAAAAACACAGCGCCCGTCCACCCTCGAATAGTCGAATTGTCCAAAACCCAGGCTATCCATTCCATACAATTGCCGCCAGGATCCTCTTTCCAAATAGTGTTAAACCTGACTTGGTACCTAGACTTTTACCCTGATTTTCTCATAGATCCTGAGTTTCTTATGATCCCACACCCCTCTTTATAGTGCTTTTCCGCTTCCATTATTCCATAATTCACTAACTTCTGATGAAGACAAAGCCTTATTCCAAATTCCCAACTCGTCTATAAGCCCCTTTAAGAAACACCCCCATACTGGCTGGTTCCCTATGGTCATTACACTCGAAGTATCCAGATTGTAAGTTCCAACCACAGGATTACCTTGAGTTGAAGCATCAACCCACAATTGTGTGCTTCCGCTTGTTCTAACCATTGTTAACATATGCCACGCATTATCTACTATATCTGAAGTTCCTCCTTGGCTTGAATTATTCAGTGTTACCATAGCTTTCTCCCCTGTTGTTAGTCTAAGAAGAAAACCTGTATAAGGAGGATCCCCTATTGTTTTTCCAACAATCCCATCACCACAAGCCATATACGCTGCAATTTTAACCCAAACATTTATAGAAAAATCCCCTGTACCCATATCCAGGGTAGCAGCATCCGGTACCGCTATAGAATCATTGGAACCATCAAAATAATAAGCTTTTCCAATCTTCCCTGCTTGATTAATTGTCGCCCCACTATTAGTTCCATAATTAGATCCGTAACTATCAATAGCGGTAGTCCCAGAAATTTCATCTAATTTATAATAAGAAACAAGACCACCATACAAGCTTGATATTGGCGTTGCCGTTGGCGGTATCACCAATGTCCCCGTCTGAATTCCCCAGCTTCCCGACTGCGTACAGAAGAACTTCTTGCCCGACTCAACATTGGCAACAGTCACATCGGATTGATCAAGTTTCGCCACTATGTCGTCGTATATCTCCTTCGTGGTCCTCATCGTCGGGCCGGGGGCTGCGCCCGGTTCCTGGAAACCGGGGATGGGTGTTGCCTTTACCCCTGAATTCAGATAATTATAGATCTGGGAAAGTGAATACATGCCGCTTCCCGCAGACGAAAGCCCCGGAGAATCCATGCTCCCGGCAATTGTCATGTCGGTTATGAATCCCTGGATCGTTAAAATTGATAGCACCGTTATCATGCCTTTCATCTGTCGCACCATCCTTTCTTGACCCATAGCATATAGTGCCGTTTTCCCGGCGCTGGCGGTAAACTTATGCGCAAACACTACTTTATATAGCAAGCAAGTTTCGTGCCAACATTGCAATTATTCATTCTATAACCATAAATAGTTATAATATTTACGGAGAGAAGAAGTTGGAACTATGCGTTTACGGATGAGAGTAGTATATTGATACTAAAAAAGCCTGATATGCATACTTTGTTTACACATCCGAGCGTCAAAAGTGTAAACTTTGTTTACAACTTTTATCACATCAGAATAACAATATTCCCCAAAATAATGGAATACCATGATTATCGCATTGCCATCAATCCCCGCCCCCCTTCGCGATTAAACTGCCGGCTTTCCCGTCCGTGCTAGGCCCGTCACGGGCATGCGGCCACCGTGGTTTTCTAAGAAATAGGATAAAAATCAGGCCGTTCTTCCGCCCCCTATCTCGGGGATAAAGATCCGTTTCAGCTCACGCGAGGCAATCGATTGCGAGCCGATGAAAGGCGCATCATAGTGTCGGATTGACGACCCTGCCGATGAATAAGATGCTTCCTGAACGGTTGTCACGTATCAGGAATAGAAATGGGTGATCGGCACGGAAAACAGTCATCTGTACGCTGCTTGCCCTCATGACCACCGCCGTTGCCGCAGCGGCTTCGGTCCCCTCTTCATTGACATCCACAAATGCTTTATGTATCACCGCCGAGATAAATAAATCCTTCTTCCCTGTCATCCCCGAGAAATCCGCGGGAGGAAGACTGAAAGCATCCGTCATGCCCATAGCTCGCAGTACATCGGCCAGCATGAATTCTTTAGTCATTGTGAACTTTGGAAGATATACAACGACCTCCCTCTTGCCCTGCATGGATGCGAGCCAGCCTCCCGGACCATCCCTTACCAACCGGCTTTCCAGAGCAGGCAAGCCATCCGTCTTTCCGGGAAGAAGCAGAAGCATCGAGAGCGCATCTCCTTTGTAGGGCAATTCGAGAATCTGGCAGCCTTCCTTTTCCATATATCTAAAATCAGACTTCTGGTACATCATCGGGATGTTTACCTTCTTGCCATCAGCTAATATAAACGGAGCTTCCTTCGTGTTTTTCTTCTCGAACTGAGTTGCCCACTTGCCCTTGAAGTAGATCGCGTTTGTGAGAACAAGCCGGGTAAGGTCGTTGAGTACTCCCGGCGCTATAATTTCCTTAATCTTGTTATTTGTTTTTTTCTCAATCCAGGTATTAATGGTTGTGCGTGCGGACTCGGTGGCTTTTATAAAGTCAACCTCGTTCAATCCCCCGCCATAGCTATTCTTGATCATGGCGAGAAAGTCTTTCAGGAACGGATACCCCTTCTGCCCCCAGAGGGCATTGGCGACGCTGAGTTCATACGCGCCCTTCTTGCCGTCTTCATTGAGTTTGTTCTGGAGTTCGGAAAATGCGAGATGAAGTTGTTTCTGTTCCAGGGGGAGGCGCAGAACCTTCGCCATCTGTTTCTCGGTCTCACCCCGCGCCCCCGCATAGGTCATGGCAAGCGCTGTCGAGATGCTGTAAGGGGATAAGAATAGATTCCCCTCCTCCTTTCTCAACCGGCCGTAGAGATCGAGCGCAAACGAGGTATTGCCCTCAACAACAGCTTTCACGTCCGCTCCCTCCCGGGCTTCAATTGCAGTATGCGGCAGAAAAAGTAAAGACACCAAAGCCTCCGACACCACTATGAAAAACTTTAATCGTATCTTCACGTATTCCCTCCTTTCGGCCGCGGAATGCCGAGCCCCGTGTACCATCGCCACACCGGGCTCAGCGCGGTCAGAAAATAATCATTTGATCTCCCATTGATTAGAATATCAACTGCGCCATGTGCTTCGCTTATAAAGCATAAAAAAATATGCATGCAAAAAAGGTGTAGTATCAATTATGGGTGATAAAAATTCGGCAAGAGCTCACATTTGCCCTCGTATAATCCCACCGTTACATTTGGCAGGGATATCACCTGCCATTATTCCGTTGGCTCCCCTGATGGTTCTTCGGTCGATTCTGTGGCGACGTCATCACCCTGATTCCTCTTCGCATGCCGGCGAGCCATTTTTTCCTGTGCTTTCTGCATGCGCTTGAGTTCTTTCTGCCGTTTCATAAAACTATCCGGACCACGCTGTGACATCACACTCCCCCTTTCTCGTATTTTCTATTTGAGCGGCATATCAGACTTCTAGTGTCGTGTCCCGTAAATAGCTTTACAAAGTTGTGTCATTGCGAGGAGCGGAGCGACGAAGCAATCTATTGGATAACAATGAGTTGAGATTGCTTCGCTTACGCTCGCAATGACAAACATACACGAGCTATTTCTGGACAAGACACTAGTTGATGATAGCAAATATGCGTCCCTTACAGGCAAAAATAGGCCTAATAATCCCATTCAGGGCTGTTTTATCAAGCCTTGAATTTATCCAATTAACTCATGCTCAAGGGATTATCGCGGCCTTCACCCGCTTTTCTCGGAACTCATGCCAGAGCTCCCAGAGTTCTCGCGATCCGAGCATGAATGCCGCGGCGATATAGGAAAGTACCCCTGCGGCCAATGGAATGAATACATGTACTGCTTTGTCACCGAGGCTATTTCCAGGCCTAATTAACATCATCCATCTCCAGGAAACCCATGAAATGAGCGCCATGGCCAGCGTCGCGCTTACTATCTTGTAGAGAGAAATCCCCACCGTACGGAGTCCGAGGCGGCCTATCTTCTTTCGAAGGAGAAACAGGAGCAGGAACAGATTGAGACAGGAGGATATGGACGTCGAGAGGGCGAGCCCGCCATGCAGCATAGGTTTCATGAGAATATAATCGAGGACCGTATTTAACACCAATGCCACAACGGCCACACGGACGGGCGTGCGGGTGTCTTCGAGCGAGTAGAAACACCTGACGACCACTGATACGCTCCCAAATGCGAACACGCCCATCGAGTAGAACAGTACAGCCCAATAGGTCGGGTCAGTCGAGTGATCGAGCAGGAATTCGCCCCTTTCGTAGAGAAGCCGGATGATCGGCTTCCCCAGAATCATCAGCCCGGCAGCAGCAGGGATGGTAATGAAGAAGGTGAGCCTCAAGGAGTAGTTCAACGCCTGCTTCAGCCTTGTCATATCGCGGGCGACGGCGTATCTCGCCATGAGGGGAAACGCAACCGTCGAGATTCCCACCGCGAACGTACCGATGGGAAATTGGATGATGCGCTGCGCGGCGAACAGGTACGTCACACTCCCCTCGGGGAGAAACGACGCAAAAAAGTTGTCTACGAGGAGGTCTATCTGATACACGGCAAGACCCGCGATGGCGGGCACTATCAACCGCATAATCCTCATGAGCTCAGGGTGATTCCAGATTCGCTCTACGACAAGGTTGAACCCCTTTCGCCACAGCACAGGCACCTGCATCCCGAGCTGCACCCCTCCCCCTAGCAGGACACCCAGGGCGACCGCGAAGATGCGCTCTGTTCCGCTTGCCCCCCATCGCGGAGCAAGGAATATCGCAGAGAATATTACTGTGAGATTGAACGCCGCCTGTGCGAGGGAGGGCATCGCGAAATGCCCGAGCGAATTGAGAATCCCCATGCAGAGCGCGACGAGCGATACAAAGATGAGATAGGGGAACATCCATCGCGTCAGGCTCACGGTGAGGGCGAACTTTTGGGGATCGCTTCTGAATCCCCAGAGAAGCAGACTGACTACCCAGGGGGCGAACAGGATGGCCAGAACGGCAACGCAGCTTGAGACAACGGCCAGTATCAGCATGACCGCGGTCGCCAGCTCCCAGGCCTCCCTCCTGCTGCGATTGCGAAGGTAATCGGTAAAGACAGGTATAAACGCTGCGCTCATCGCACCCTCCCCCATCAGGTAACGGAGGGTGTTGGGGAATCGAAAAGCAGCGTAGAACGCGTCGGTAAGATGCTTGCCGAACAGCTTGAGGATTATCATCTCCCGCGCAAGGCCGAGAATTCGGCTCAGCAGCGTCGCCAATCCGACCACCGATGCAGAGCGGGCTATTCTGACTTTCTCCATACAGCAATCACTCCTCGTAACGACCCATAATGAGCGGTTAGATGCAACAATATAACACTACACTAGATACAATCTCTTTCCTATGCTGCATTGCAGAATCCACCACGGAGGCACGGAGGAAACGGAGATTAGGCATCTCGCTGAAAAGAAATTGCTGGGCTGACTATTTCTCAGTGCGCTCTCCCTGCTCTCCGTGGTAAAAACTTGCTTTGATTTGCATAATTTCGGGGAACTCCTGTTCAACAATCCCTTGACATGCGCCATCAAAACTGGTAAAAATCCCCCTACACTTCACCATATACATGGAAAATTGATGACGGGAGGATATATTCTATGCCGACAAGGAAATCAGGCGCGAAGCACATTCGCGCAGATGAAAAAAAACGTGCCCGTAATGCACGCGTAAATGCTGCCCTTAAAACGCTTGCCAAAAAATACGACCAGTTCATCACCAAGGGCGACAAAGAGAGCGCAAAAAAGATCTTCCCGATTCTCTCATCCGCTTTTGACAAGGCGGCAAAGCGCGGGATCATTCACAAGAACAACGCGAGCCGCGTTAAATCCAGACTCGCCCGTAAACTGCAATAAGAAACAGGGTATTTGCGCTTCCTCGGTGACAGCAGGGTAAACCGCGAAGTAGACGAGCTATTTCGTTCAATTCGTGGTCAAACCGGAATATTCCTCCCCAAGACCGACTTCTATTTACCAGCGTTCCGTAATCCGTTCTACAATATGCTGCGCAAGGTCGTCAAGGGCATACGGTGTCGCGAGCCTCTCCGACACCGGAAGCGTGACGGTCACGAAAAACGCTTTTTCACCCTCGACCCTCCTCGCGGTGTAGATCACCTTGCGCGTCCTTGCATCCCGTAGCACCACCTCAGCGCCGATGGTCAGTCGATACTCCCTCGTGACATCGTTCTTGTCGAACCTCAGCGCGGATCTGTTGTAACTCGCCAGGGTCACTTCAAGGATCGCATCCGCATCTTTCTCATTCACCACCGTGTAGGTGCCGTCAACCTGGAACGCGGTAACGATCTTGCTGGTCGCGCGCGCCTGGATGGCAGGTTCGGTGGTATTGTTCTTCACGCCAGGGATGTACACGGTCTTTATCGGATCGTCAAGATTCACCGCCCCCACCCGATAGCCGCAGCCGGAACACCACAGCATCATGAGGGCCGCACCCACACATACAATTCTTTCTCTCATTATTGATCTCCCCCTCTTCATTCGCACGCCAATAATAACGCTTTCCATGTGAAAAGACAACCGCTACCGCACACCCCTCACCTTTCCGCCGCGCGTTCCTGCTGCACCCACTCCGTAATCATGTGCGCCTGAGGATCGTCCGGCGCCAACCGAAGGTACTTCTCCCAATTAAGAGCGGCCTTCTTACGATCCCCGAGAGCGGATTGGTACAGTTGCCCCAAACTGAAGTACGAGGCCGGATAAGAAGGGTCGGCTTCAATTGCCGCTTCAAATTCCCGTCTTGCCCCCTCATAATCGCCAAGTTCTCTTCTCGCGATGCCCAATCTGTCGTGGGCCTGAGCATTATGCGGAGCTATTTCAACCGCCTTGTGGAGATTGAGGGAGGCCTTCTCCATATCGCCCTTGCTCATGCACGCGACCCCCAGACTGTAGTAGGCGGCAGCGTAATCGGGCCTGAGTGCGATGGCCTTCTCATACGCATCGATCGCCTTGTCCTCCTCGCCATACTCTCGATAGACCTCGCCCAGGGAGAAGTGCGTCTCAACGTCGTACGGATCCTTCCGGAGTCTCTCTTTAAGATCCGCCAGAAGTTCGGCATACTGCTGCTTTGCGCTCTCCTCACGGACATCCTGGATCCCCTCCCTGCACGTGCGGAGATTACGGGAAATCTCCTGGCCCCTGAACCCCGGCCACAGCTTCATCAGCTCCATCAACTTGAGCGATGCGCGGTCGTAGTTGCCGAGAGCTTCTTCCCACTTTCTCTCGAGCCGCTTCCTCTCCGCCTGATCGACCATCGCCACGGCATCTTTATAAATCGCCTCGCATTGATCCTTAACCTCGCCCTCGACCTTCTCCTCTCCCTTGCGGAAGGGCCACCACCATCCCCGCTTCTTTTCGGGCCCCCTCGCCTCCGTCTCCCTCGCTTCCTCGGAAGCCGGCCTGCGGAAAGGCAACCAGCTCGTGTCCTTTTGCACGGCAGTCTCGCCTCTGCGCTCCTTAACCCCGGCAGAGAGAAGTTCCCTCTTCGACGTGTAGTATTTCTTCACCTGTTGCTCTTCGGCAGATGCGCTGTCCCCCAATTCCTTTACCGAAGCGCGGAGCCTCTCGAGCTGTGCCTCCTTGCTCTTTACGGACTCTTCCTTGAAGGCAATTTCTCGCTCCGCGCCTTCCCTGACCGCGGATTCGGCCTCGGGGATATCCCCGATTCCTGATCGCTTGCTCTGCGCCACCTGGAGATCAACCTGCGCCGTGCGCATTTCATCCTCGATCCTCTGTATTTCCGCCTCCACGCTCAACACGCGGAGGCGAGTGCGCATGAGCGCCTTTCTCTCCCGAAGATCCAGCAGTGTTACGTCGAGGCGGTCGTCCAGGGCGCGTATCTTCTGCTGCCGCTCGGAAACCTCTTGTCCCTCCTCCTGTGGCAGCTTTCTCGGGATGACATACCGCCAGAACCTCCAGCGGCTGCGCCCCTTCCCTTTGATCGCCTTTATCGCCGAGCTCTGGCTCTGAATGAGCCTCTCCAGTTCGTCAACGGAGTCCTGGGCCTGCCGGATCGCCTCTGCGAGTTCGAGTTTCTTCTCCTCTCTTACCGCCGTTTTGCGCGCTTTTTCTGCATAGCGGGTGAGCGGGTAATCGTGCATCACCTCTTTGAGGTAGATCATGGATGCCCTGGGACTCCCGCGCTGCTCATAGAAAGTCCCTATCTGATAGAGAGAGGCGGCCTTCCTGCTCTGGAGGTCGGAGAGCATCTCCTTTGAGGACTCCGTATTCTTATCCGATGCAAACTCATCGATAAAACCCGCCAGTTTATTGATCGCATCCTGCGCGGCCTCCTGATCGTAGGGCGCGGCGCTGGCCTGGCGGTAGGCGCAGACCCCGAGTTGGTATTTTGCCTGTGACACAAAATCGCTCTGTGGGTAGCGCGCGGAGATCTTCTCAAACTCAATCGCCGCCTCCGTGTAGTCCTTTTTCTGCATATACGTCACCCCCAGGTTGTACTGGGCGTTGGGGGCGATATCGCTGAACGGGGCGTTGGAGATAATCTTCCGAAAGATGGTGATCGCGCGGTTGGCCGATCCCGAGGGATTGATTCTCAGAAACGCGACCGATTTCCCCTGGAGGAAAAGATTCCCGATTTTGAACTGCCGGTTCAGGATGAGATTGACTTTCGGATACGAGGGGTATTTATCAAGAACCGCCTGGTAGGCATTGAAGGCCGGGAAGTAGTTGCGCGTTGCCTCGAGCATCTCTGCGACCTTGAACTGCGCCTCGGGCGCGAGCGGCGAGGAGGGGAACTCATCGACCACCTTCTGGTAGGCGTCCATGGCGCGCGCGTAGTGGGACTTACCCTCGAGCGACTGGGCGAGCTCAAACTGCTCCTGTGCGGTGGGGAGCACCCCCGCCCGGAACGGATTCCATATCGCGGATGCGCCGGTGGAACACGCCATCTGCCCCGCACACACAAGGATGCTCAGGAACAGCATTGTCTTCGACGTGCGCGCCCTCGTGACCATCGCAATTGTCCTCACTATTCTCCTTACGCTACAAGAAACGTAACTGTGCAGACAATCAGAAGCCAGTAGTCAGAATTCAGAATCCAGAATGGATTGAGAATAATCTTCCTGCTGCCCTCTTCAAGTAACTGCATTAACCCTGAATTCTGACTCCTGAATTCTGTATTCTATATCTTACAGCCGTTACCAAGAAACTACAGCACATAGAGGATCAGCCGCAGCACGAGATTGCTGTACACGGCCGACACCACGTCATCGAGCATGACCCCCCATCCCCCGCACACAGTCTGAATGCTTCGCGCCGGAAATGGCTTTACAATGTCGAGCAGCCTGTTGAGGATGAATCCGATGATGACACCCGCAACGGTAAGCCTGAGAAACGCAAAGGTGATCATCGTGCTCACCGCCTCATCGATAACAATCAGAGATGAATCCTTCACTCCGAGTACGCTTTCCGCAATCGTACCCGCGTATACCCCGACAAAGAACAGGACAATCATTGTCACACCGTAGAGCACGGGGTGCCGCACGAGGAGAAACACCGGGATAAGCCCAACGGCAGCGCCTACCGTCCCCGGCGCGAACGGCGCATATCCCGCCCCCCCGCAGCTCGCCACTATAAGAGCCAGTTTCTTTATCCCTGATCTCATAAATCCGCCGCGAAAAATTCCTCTCCCCAGTCCAGGAATGTGCCTTCCTCCAGCCACTTCAAGCTCCCTGATACCGCTGTGATCTTCGTGTGAGCGTGTGTGCGTATGCGCGTGAAATGCATACTAGTTGCGCCCACAGCCCGTAACGCCGACACGTTCATACTCCCATACGATCTTTTCACGCCGACACGCCCACACGCCCACACGCCGTTACGAGCGGTTCATACCCTCTCCTCCCAGAAAATGCCCCTGTTCTCATACAGGTAGAACAGCCCCGACCCGACGGTGAGCGTCACGGTAAGGAGCATGAGCATGTAGACGAAGTGGGCAAAATGCGCCTCGAAGAGCTCGAGGAACCTCTCACCGGTGCCGAACCCGAAAGCGACGTCCCTGATCGCCAGGAAGGTGAGGATGATCATGATCGACGCCACCTGAGATACGGTCTTGTGCTTCCCCCATCTCCCCGCGGCGAGCACCTGCCCCTTTGAAAGCGCAAGAAGGCGGAGGCTCGTGACAATGAACTCCCTGCTGATGATCACCACCACCATCCAGGCGGGGACGTGGGTTACCTTGAGCTGAACAAATGAGATGAGGGCGGCGCAGATAAGCATCTTGTCCGCGACCGGGTCCATGAGCGTGCCGAAATCCGTCACTGTGCCGTGACGGCGCGCAATCATTCCGTCATAAAAATCGCTCGCCACCGCCACGGCGAACACGACCCACGCCGCGAGCATGTTGAACGGAATCTTGACCCAGAGCAGAAAGAGGAACAGGAACGAGAGCACCACCCGCATGCTCGTGAGCTTGTTGGGAAGATTCATAATTTACCCCTCCCCGGGGGGAAAATCAAAATTAAAAATCCAAAATTCAAAATAAATCCCAAGATAGCATTTAGGATTAAGCCGTAAGCTATAAGCAAAATGCTTACTGCTTACCGCTTACCACTTAGCGTTGAATTTAGTTTTGACTTTTGGATTTTGTCGTTTACCGCCACACCCGCCAGCTCATACTCCCTCGCGCCGGTGATGCGCACGTTGATGAAATCCCCCGCCTTGGCGTTGCACCCTGAAACGTATACAGTCCCGTCCACCTCGGGAGCGTCACCCTCGGTTCGCCCGCGGAGGGTAAATTGTCCCTCCTCCAATTCCTCATCCACCAGGACTTTCATCACCCTTCCCACCATCCGCGCGTTCATCTCATGCACGATCTGTTGCTGGAGGGCCATGAGCCGGTGGAATCTCTCTCTCTTCACTGTATGGGGAACCTGACCGGAAAACCTGGCCGCGGCAGTTCCATTCTCCCGCGAGTAGATGAACGCTCCCATGTGTTCAAAACGCGCCTCTCCCACGAAATCCAGAAGTTCCTGAAAATCCCTCTCCTTCTCCCCCGGATAACCGACGATGAAAGTCGTCCTCACGGTCACCCCCGGGATGATTTCTCTTATCCTGTGGAGAATTTCACCCAACTGCTTTTTCGTCGTCCGTCTGTTCATCGAAACGAGCAGACGGTCGCTCACATGCTGAAGGGGGAAGTCGACATATTTGCACACCTTCTCTTCGCGCGCGATGAGGCTGAGCAGCTCATCTGTGTAGTGCGCGGGATGCCCATAGAGAAGACGTATCCACGCGGGCTTCCCCATCCCGGCGACTTTTTCCATAAGATCGCCGAGACGACTCTTGCCACATATATCCGTTCCATACGCTGTCGTGTCCTGAGAGATGAGGTTGATTTCTTTAACGCCGTTTTCTATGAGCGCGCGCGCCTCTGCCACCACGGATTCGCACTGCCGTGAGCGAAGCGGCCCCTTGATGCCCGGGATGAGACAGTAGCTGCAGTGGTTGCTGCACCCCTCGCTTACCTTGATGTAGGCATAGTGAGGAGGAGTGAGCCTCACCCTCGGACTCAAGTGATCGTACAGAAAGCCCTCTTCCCGCCGCCCCTTTGCAGGCGAAGCCCCTTTACGGTCTCCGCCGTTCATGAGATCGCGGACTATACCGGCCATATACGGTATCTCCCCCGGATGGATAAAACGGTCCACTCCGGGGAATCTCTTCGCGAGACTCTCGCCCCTCCTCGCGAACATGCATCCTGCGACCACCACGCGGTCGATCGCTCCCCTCTCTTTGTACTCGAGGAGCTGCCGAATGGTATCGCCGGCCTCCTTCTCCGCCTCGGCGATAAATGAGCAGGTGTTTACAATGATTACCTGCGCCTCCCCGATCTCCTCGCACACATGGAGTCCACCGTCCTTGAGGTAGCCGAGCATGACCTCGGAATCAACGAGATTCTTCGCACAACCGAGGCTTGTGACGCCGACCTTTATTGTCATACTCGAGCAAATCCCAAAACATTATGTGTGAGCGGCATCCTGCCGCGACGATCGGGGCGGGACGCCCCTCACACAACAAAATCCCAAATTCCAAACAAAAGCGCTTTGCCACTCGATAGTTCGATAGCTTGATAGCTTCAAAACTTCCTCACTCCGATCGCATCTTCCCCTTGTACACCATGACTTCGGAGTCCTTGTCTATCGCCAGATTCACCGCCTCTCTGCCTTTGATCTCCCTGATAGGCTTTCCATCGAGCGCGAGATCCACCATGCGAGGCCTGGAGACGCGGACATCAAAGCCCTCCTTGGCAAGCCATGACTCCTCTTTCCCCTTGCGGATCGTCTCATTGAAGAGCAGGACGCCATCCGCATACACCTTCACCATGACATTATCTCTTGCCTTTGCCATGAGCTTCTTCTGCTTCACCTTCGGCTCCGCCGGCTGCGTCGCCTGCGGGGCAGGAATTGCGACCTGCCTGACCGTGGGGAGGGCCGGTAACGGTAGCGTTTCCAACTCCTCCGTCTCCGCCGCGGTCGATTTCACCGTACGGCTTTTCTCACACGATCTCAGGAGCCTCACCCCGGAGAGAAGCGCCAGGACGACCAGGATTGCCCCGCCCACGCCGATGGTCGTATACTTCCATACGCCCGTTGCAGCATGGGGGAGAAGCACCTCCTCCTCAACAGGAAAGGGCTGATTCGCACCGCCCCCATACTCCTGCATGAGCTGATCAACGAGCGGCTTGGGATCCAGATCGAGGTACTCCGCATAAATCTTGAGAAACCCCTTCGCATAGGCGAGGGCGGGTAGGATAGAGAATTCGTTCCCCTCCATAGCCGCGATATACCTCTCGCTGATTTTGGTGTCCCGCGACACCTGTGCGATCGGCGCTTTTCTCTCATCCCGGGCTGCGTGCAAGATTTCGCCAATTGATTCCATGGGTAACCTCCATTTAGCAGTAAGCAGTAAGCGATAAGCTATAAGTTAATAATTATACCTGATATCCACGCTTATCACTTACTGCTTACGGCTTATTGCTGCCTTACAACACATCCCTCGGCTTGCTCCCCTGTTGTGGACCGACCACTCCGCGCTCCTCCATCATGTCCACGAGCCTCGCAGCGCGCGTGTACCCGATCCTCATTCTCCGCTGGAGCATGGACGCCGAGGCAACGCCGAGCTGCCGCACTATCCCGACCGCCTCATCGTACAGCTCGTCATCGATGTCCTCGTAGTTCAGATCCTCCCCCGAAGCAGCGGCGAGAATGTCCTCGCTATAGTCGGGATCCGCCTGGGATTTCACAAATTGAATCACCGCATTGGTCTCGACGTCGTCCACCAGCGTCCCCTGTATCCGGAGACGCCGGGAGGCGCCGGGGGGGATAAAGAGCATATCGCCGCAGCCGAGCAGCTTTTCCGCGCCCATCGTATCGAGAATTACCTTGGAGTCGACCTTTGATGCAACCTTGAACGCGATCCTCGTGGGGAAGTTGGCCTTGATCAGGCCGGTGATGACATTGACCGAGGGGCGCTGCGTTGCAAGAATGATGTGCAAGCCCGCAGCCCGTCCCATCTGCGCGAGCCGTATGATCGGGTCCTCGATGTCCTTGCGCGCCACGAGCATCAAATCGGCAAGTTCATCGATGATAATGACGAGGAAAGGCAGGGGATTGAGTGCTTCTCCCTCCTTTCCCTTCCCTCCCCCTTGACGGATTTTTGTATTGAACCCTATGATATCGCGGACGAGCTGATTGGAAAAAAGTTCATAGCGCCTCTCCATTTCCCTTACGGCCCAGCGCAGCGCCTGGGCCACCGACTTGCTCTCGGTGACCACAGGGGTGAGGAGGTGCGGGATATCGCGGTACTGTGTCATCTCCACACGCTTCGGATCAATGAGGAGCATTTTGAGTTCGTCGGGGCTGCACGAGAAGAGTATGGTGAGGAGTATGCTGTTGATACAGACCGTCTTGCCGGAGCCTGTCGCCCCGGCAATCAGAAGGTGCGGCATCTCCCTCAAGTCCGCCACAACCGGGATCCCTGAGATTTCCTTGCCGATAGCGAGCGGGATATACCGCTGGACCTGCCGGTATTCCTTCGAGAGCAGCATCTCCTTGATGCCGACAACCGTTGCCTTGAGATTCGGCACCTCGATCCCCACCGCCGATTTGCCCGGGATCGGCGCGACAATCCTGATGCTGCTGGCCGCCATTGCGAGGGCGAGATCGTCGACGAGGGCGGTGATCTTCTGCACCTTGACGCCGGGCGCGGGGTGCACCTCATACCGCGTGATGACCGGCCCCCGGATTACATTGCCAACCTCAGCCTCGATCCCGAACTCCGTGAGCGTTCCCTGGAGCACCTCGACGCTCCTCTGGAGATCCTCCTCCATCTGCTTCCCCTTGGGAACCACCGGTTCGTGAAGAAGGTTAATGCCGGGAAGCGTGTAGGAGCCCGAGGTCCTGGGCTTGCGAATTCGTGCGGCCGGTGCCGGGCGCGCGGCCGTTTCCCGTGCGCCGCTCTCCGCCGGGGCCCTCTCCAAGCGGGGGATCACCAGCTCGCTCTGAGCCTCCTTGGGAGGGGAGACGGTGATCTTCACCTTCCTCGGCCGGCGGGAGAACCTCTCGAACGGCCTCACCCGCACCTTATGCATGCTCAACGGGATTTCCCTCCGCTTGAAACTGACGACCGCGTGAGAGGATCTCAACGCGCCCCCGATCGCGGAGAACAGCCTTCTTAGAAAAATCCCCACAAAATAGAACATGTTGAAACGGGTAAGGACGAGTGTCGAAGCGATGAGCACCGCAGCGCACACAACGAGCGATCCCCGGTAGCCGATATACGGCAGGAGGATGCTCACGGTCAGCGCATCGCCGAGGATTCCCCCGGGTCCCACAAGATTTAGCTGCCGCGCCTCCCGCACCATCCCCGTGCCCACGGGGAGCTGGAGGCAGCAGGCGAGGGAAACCATCATGAGAATACCGGCGGCCAGACGAACGCCCCATGCCCCCGCGGAGATTCTCTCCCTCACCCGAAGGGAAGAGCAGCCCGTGTAGAAGATGATGACGACGATCATGTATGAGGAGAAACCGAGCAGAAAGAGGAAGCCAAATGCGCACCACGCGCCGATGATCCCGACACTATTGTTGGGGGGATCGTTAGGGTGTGTGGTGGTGTACGTCACGTCCATCGGATCGAACGAGGAAAGGCTCAGGAAGAGCAGGATGGCGAGCGTCCAGAAAAAGAGCGCATAGGCGATCCTCACAGGAAGTGAACCTCCCACAGGTTTCCAAGCGAGCAGCAGGGATGCGCGCAGATGGCGCGCGGTTCCTAGTCCCTTCTGCTGCGATGGGGGTTGTGCTGTTGTCGGCGGGGAGGTCGGGAACTTTCCTCTTCGGTAATCCCCTCCACTCCCGTCAGTGCGGCCTTTCGGCTGAGACTGACGCGTCCCTGCTCATCGATATCCATCGCCTTCACCATCACCTCATCGCCCACCTTGAGGATATCCGACACTTTGGCAACCCGGTAGTCGGCGAGTTTCGAAATGTGCACGAGACCCTCTTTCCCCGGCATTATCTCCACGAAGGCTCCGAAATCGACCACGCTCGTGACAATCCCTTTATATATCTTTCCGATCTCCACATCGGCGGTGCGCTGGTTCACCTCGTCGAGCGCCCTTTTGAGACTCTCCTCATTATTCGAGGAGATGCTCACTGTGCCGTCATCCTCCACATCGATCTCCGCCCCCGTATCCTGACAGATCTTTTTGATCACCTTGCCTTTGGGGCCGATGAGGGCGCCGATCTTCTCGGGGGAAATCTTCAGCTTCACGATCTGCGGGGCGTACTTCGAAACCGCGGGACGGGGCTTATCGAGCACCGCGTCCATGATGTCCAGGATGGCGAGGCGCCCGGCTCGCGCCTTCTCCAGCGCCTCACCCAGCACCTCCGCACGGATACCCATGATCTTGCTGTCCAGCTGAAATGCGGTAATTCCGCTCTTCGTGCCGGCGACCTTGAAATCCATGTCCCCGCAGGCGTCCTCTGACCCGAGGATATCGCTGAGTATGATCGCCCTACCCTCAACCTGGACAAGCCCCATCGCGATCCCCGCCACCGATCTCGGCAAAGGAACCCCGGCATCCATGAGCGCGAGGCTCCCTCCGCAGACCGACGCCATCGATGACGACCCGTTCGATTCCAGGATGTCGGACACCACCCTGACGGTATACATATAGTCTTTCGGTATGACCCCGGCCAGCGCGCGCTCCGCGAGATTGCCGTGGCCGATCTCTCTCCGCGCGGGGCCCCGCACCGGGCGCACCTCGCCGACGCTGAACGGAGGGAAATTGTAGTGTAGCATGAAGCACTTGGAGGTTTCGCCCTCATACGCCTCGAGACGCTGAGCGTCCTGAGGAGTTCCGAGCGTCGTTATCGCGAGCGCCTGGGTTTCTCCGCGCGTAAAGAGCGCGCTGCCGTGCGTGCGTGGGAGTATCGCCACCTCGCAACTGATCGGACGAATCTCGTCCACCCGCCTGCCGTCCGCGCGCAACCCCTTGTCCACGACGAGCTGGCGGACCTTTTTCTTCTCGGATTTTCCAAAGAGCTCCGCAAGGGTCGGATCGTCCAGATCAGGAAACTGTTCCTTGATTCGGGCGCACATCTCCTGGAAGAGACCTCTCAGACTCTCCTCCCGGTTCTTCTTGCCCTTGACCAAGATGGACTTCTCGAGTTTCTCGCGCAGGAACTCCTCAACCGCAGCGGTCACCGCCGGGTCGATTGTCGCCGCCACCACCAACTCTTTCTCAATGTTTATCTTCGCACGGAGTTCTTCCTCCATCGCGGTGATCAGCTTGATGTTCTCCTGCGCCACAGAGAGCGCTTCGAGCATTTCCTGCTCCGACATCTCTTTCGCGCTCCCCTCCACCATGATAATCGCGTCCGCACTCCCCGCCACCACGAGGTCCAGATCGCTCTGATTCTCCTCTGCGTACGTCGGGTTCACGATCCATTTGCCGGCGATCCTCCCAATCCGCACGCACCCCACGGGGGTCACAAACGGCAGGGGTGAAATAAGGCATGCAACTGCAGCCCCGATCACCGAAAGGATGTCGGGGTCATTCTCATCATCCGCCGACAGCACCGCGTTCATGATCTGCACTTCCTTCCTGAACCCGGAGGGGAAGAGGGGCCTGAGAGGTCTGTCGGTGAGCCTCATGGTGAGGATCTCCTTCTCCGTCGGCCTGCCCTCGCGCTTGATGTACCCGCCGGGGAACATCCCGGCTGCGGAGGTCTTCTCTCTATAATCAACCGTGAGGGGGAAGAAATCCACGCCTTCCCTCGCCTCGGGAGAGCACGTCACGGTACAGAGCACCACCGTATCGCCGTACTGGACGGTACAGGAGCCGTGCGCCTGTTTCGCAATTTTCCCGGTCTCGATGATAAGATCTTTTCCGTTAATCTTCGTGCTCACTCTATGAACCATGGGGACACCTCTTTCCTCTTTGCGGGTAATCAAGTTCTCACTCTATCCTTTCGATTTAATGTACACTGAGAAACCCGGCGGCGTCCGGACCGAACGCCGCCGAACTCCTCAGAAAAAATTTTCTCACGCGAAATGGGCTATCCGGATCATTCCAGATGCTATTTTCTCAACTCAAGCTTCTTGATGAGCGCCTTATATCGGTCTTCCCCGATCCTCTGCAGGTAGTCGAGCAACTTCCGTCTCCTCCCCACGAGGCACAGCAGCCCCCTGCGTGAATGGTGATCCTTTTTATGAATCTTCAGATGCTCTGCGAGTTCGTTGATCCGCGCCGTAAGCAGCGCGACCTGAACATCGGCGGATCCTGTATCAGTCTTATGCAACTGATACTCCTTCAGAACATTCTCCTTCTTCTCCTTGTTCAGCGCCATGGTGACCCCTCCTTTCTTCTCCCATTCCCCGCGCATGCCGTTGGCGATTCGACGCGCCCAGGGAAGGGTTAACTACAGCAATAAGCCGTAAGCAATAAGCTGTAAGCAAAATTCAATAACGTCGACTATTTGCTTTTCACCTTTTCTCATTTCTCACTTACCGCTTATTGCTTACCGCTTACTGCTTATCATTTATCACTGTAGTATTATGCAGCATTTGCCTCGCAATTGCAACGTCGCTCCGCATCTGCGCGACAAGTGCATCCGTATTGGGAAAATCCCTCTCCTCCCGTATCATTTTCCCGACGACAATCTCGAGCTCCTCACCGTAGAGGGTGTCGCAAAAATTGAGAAGGTGTACTTCGACAATCCCGCTTCGATCGATATTCATGACCCCCCCATAAAGCCCCCCCTTCCTCACCACCTGCACAGTGTAGACCCCTGCCGGGGGAAGGAGCTCACCCTCCACGGAAACGTTGGCGGTGGGAATCCCCATCTGTCTTCCCAATGCCTTCCCCGGCACAACGGTGCCGAGGAGAGAGTAGGGCCGCCCAAGGAACCGCGAGGCCTGTTCGATTTGGCCTTCCTCCACACACTTCCTGATCGCGGTCGAGCTCACCGGTATCCCTCCCACCTCGGCCGCATCCACTACCTCTACGGAGAAGCCGTGTTCCGCGCCGAGTTTTCTAAGGAGAGTTACATCCCCCCTTCTGCCGCGGCCAAATACGAAGTCCGGCCCAACGCAGATAACTTTTAGATTCATCGCCGCGAGCAGTCCGCCGGTGACAAATGCAGTCGCCTCCTGCTGGGCGAATACACCCTCGAACGGCAGGACGATGCAGAAGCGTACCCCCAGCTCGCCGATGAGACGAAGGCGATGGTTCACAGAGCTCACCAGCTTCGCCCCTGAGCCCTTGCCGAGCACTTGCCGCGGATGTGGGTCGAAGGTGAGCACCACAGGAGCAGCCTCGATACGCGCCGCCGCGTGCAGGAGCGTCTGGATCACTTTCTTGTGCCCGAGATGGACGCCGTCGAATACGCCGATTGTCAGGGCTACGGACGGAACGCCCCGAAGCTCCTCACTCTCCAGGCTCCGCAGAACTTTCATGGTAACTACTCAAGTAGTCAGGAGCCAAAAGCCTGAATTCAGAAGACAGAATACAGAATTCAGGAGATAAACGTTTCCTTGGAATGCCGTTATTCTTAATTCTGTATTCTGGATTCTGTATTCTTGTCTTTCCATTCCGGCTCCTTAGCAGTTAGCTTTCATGAACACCACTCTCACACATCGTGCCGCTCCCGCTCCCTACAGGGAGCAGTCTGCGTTCAATCTCCTCAGGCGGCATTCGCCTGATATCATCCAGCCTCACAGCATCCCGGAGCGTGAATCTACCCACGCGAGTCCTCACCAAGCTCTTCAGATGCCCTCCACAACCGAGTTCATCCCCGACATCCGCGCAGAGCGTCCGCACGTACGTCCCCTTCGAACAGCGCACCCGCAACCGCACCTCGCACCCCACGATGCCGCAGAGGTCCAGAGCGTAGATGTGAATCAGCCTGGCTTCGCGGGGGACAACCACACCCCTCCTCGCGAGCATGTAGAGGGGGCGCCCGTTTTGCTTCACCGCCGAGTACATCGGCGGCACCTGGCTCTGCGCCCCTGTAAACTTCTCGAGCGCGCACCGAACGGCCTCTTCACTGACGATGCCCGGGTCTCTCCGGGATACAACTTTCCCCGTGGCGTCCTGTGAATCAGTGCTCACACCGAGCACCATCACCGCATCGTATTCCTTCTCGTCCTGCATGAAAATATGGAGATCCTTCGTCGCGCTGCGACCCACCCCCAGGACCACCACCCCCTCCGCCATCGGATCGAGCGTGCCCGCATGACCGACCCTCCCCGCGCCGAGCCTGCGTCGCACCAGGGCGACGACATCGTGCGAGGTGACTCCCTGCGGCTTATTTACCGCGAGAAATCCTGTCGCCGTGCTGCGCCCTGCGGACGGCTTCCCTGATTTCCCCGAGCAGCTTCTCCTCAACATGCTCCAATCTCCCCGGGATGACGGCTCCCGCGGCGGCGTGATGCCCGCCCCCTCCGTACCGAGCCGCGATCTCATTGACGTCAATCCGGCTGTCCTGCGATCTCATGCTCACACGGGTGTGCTCGCGGCCGGGCATCTCCTCCAGAAGCACCGCAACCCTGACCCCATTGATATCGCGCGCATAGTTTACGAAACCATCCGCGTCCTCCGTCGACGCCCCGCACTCGCCGTACATCTCCCTCGTGATACGCACCCACGCAAGCGCTCCGTCATCATCCACACGCAATCCCTGCAGCACGCGCGCGAGCAGCCTGATCTTTTGAATCCGGCTGCTCCCATAGATATGGCGGGACACCTCTTCAGGATTTGCCCCGTACCGCAGCAGTTCCGCCGCCATCGTATGCGCGGAGGGTGATGTGTTGCTGTAACAGAACCGCCCCGTGTCCGTGAGAATCCCCGCGTAGAGACAGGTCGCGATTTCCCTGTCGATTTCAATCCCCATCTCATGGATGAGCAGCTGGATGAATTCAGATGTCGCTGATGCCTTCGGATCAACCCAGTTATAGCGGCCCCACAGTGTGTTGCTGGGGTGATGGTCTATATTCACTATCACGGGGATGCGAAGCACCCGTTCCGCAATCCGCCCCAGCCGTTCCGGCTTCGGAGTGTCGAGCACAAAAGCCACTCGATGCTCCCGGAGAGGCGCATCACCCTGGTGAACAGAGGAACTCCCCGCAAGAAACAGACAGTTATCCGGCACTCTATCCGCAAGCCACACCTCTGCGCCGCGGCCCATCTTCCGGAGGGCGTGGGAGAGGGCGAGCTGCGAGCCCACGCAGTCGGGGTCCGGCCGCACGTGACCGCAGATGAGAAACGATTCCTCTTCCCGCACCAGTTGGGCGATCCTCTCCGGGCGAACCTGATCACCCATTATTCTTCTCCATCTCGATCTTCTTCAATATCTCCTCAATATGAAAACCGCGATCCACGGAATCGTCGAGCACAAACTCCAGACGCGGCAGGAATTTCAACTTCACTCTCATTCCCACCAGCCTCTGGATGTATCCGGTCGCGCTGATGACCCCGCTCATTGTTCTTTCCTTCGCCTGTGGATCCCCCATTACACTGACATACACCTTCGCATGGCCTAGGTCCGCGCTCACCTTCACCCGCGTCACTGTGACAAATCCGATACGTGGATCTTTCAGCTCATGTTGGATGATGGTGCTGAGTTCTTCTCTCATGAGCTCTTCAACCCTCGCAATCCTTCTCCCGCTCATTCGTTTCCCTCCAACATGTCACGCTGCCCTCCACGCATCCGGCCTTGCTCATGGCCGAATAAAGACAGCACACTATTAAAAACTAAAAGATGGGGATTCAAATAAACTACTTTCAACCTTACACTTTAAACTTCAGTTGCCGCAGCTACAGCATCTCTATCCCGTAGTCGAGAAGCGTCGCGTCACCCCGCTGTGCAACGTACTTTGCAACAGATTCCAGAACCCTGTGTGCCTGCGCGCGATCGCTGCTGATCACCGCGGCCCCGATAATTGCCGTACGTTGATCATCCTGGGCCCCCACCTCCGCCACGGACACATTGAATCTGTTCCGGATGCACTCCTTGGCAGATTGCAGCACCATTCGCTTATCCTTGAGCGAATTGCTCCAGGGCACGCTCAACTTCAGTTCTAGGACTCCGATGACCATGACTACGGTTAAAGTTTAAAGCGCAAGGTGCTAACCTGATCCATTCATCAACCCGATATTAACATTATCCAAATATTCGCAACACAGTGCATTGCAGGGGCTTGATCCTTCGGCAAGCTCAGGACAAGTTTTATCAATCCCTTTTTCAACCTGGGTTCGATAAATCGAACCCCTACACTACGCAGATGAATAATTCAGGCTAACTACAGCCGAAAGTCGAAAGTGTAAAGTGTAAGGTGTAGAGTACAAAGATACTAACTACAGGCGAAGATGTAAAGTTTAAGGACGTGAGGTCTGGGGAGCATCTGAGAGTGAGATGTGTAAGATGTTAAAGAAGCTGACTCTGCACACTAAATATGAACGCTGCGACATACCAACTTTACACCTTAAACCTTACACTTTTTTTACAGTTTTTGAGGCACCTTCTCCATCTTAAAGACTTCGATGTTGTCCCCCTCCTGGAGGTCGTCGAGATGAAGCAGGCGTATGCCGCACTCCATGCCTTCCTTCACCTCTCTCACCGAATCCTTGAAGCGCCTTAGGGATACTATCGTCCCCTCGTGAACGATCTTCTCACCTCGTATCACCCGCGCCTTTGCGTTCTCCGTAACCTTGCCTGAAACGACGACACTGCCCGCAACCGTCTCGCCCTTGGAGGCCCGGAAGAGCTGCCGCACCTCCGCCCGCCCAAGGATTGTCTCTTTGATGGTCGGCTCGAGCAACCCCTCCATTGCCTTCCGCACATCTTCGATAATTTCGTAGATGATATCGTAGAGCTTGATCTCCACATTCTCCTTGCGGCTCAAGTCTTTCGCATCAACATCAATCCTGGTATGGAAACCGATGATGACGGCATCCGATGCGGAGGCGAGCATCACGTCGTTCTCATTGATATCTCCGACCGCACACCGCACGACATTGATGGATACCTTATCGTTGCTAAGCTTCCTCAATGCCTCCCTCAACGCCTCTACCGAACCCTGAACATCCCCCTTGAGGATGAGCCTTAGCTCTTTCGTCTTCCCCGCAGCGATCTTTGAGAATAGTTCCTCGAGGGTCATCTTCGCCACAACCCCGCCCCCACTCACCCGGTCTTCAAGGCGTCGATTCCCGGCGATCTCTTTGGCCTCGCGCTCGCTTTCAACCACCATCAGCTCTTGACCGGGCTGGGACACCCCGCCGAGGCCGAGCACCTCTACCGGAGTCGCCGGGCCCGCTTCGCGCACCTTCTCTCCGCGATAGTCGTATAACGCCTTCACCTTCCCGGAGAACAACCCACACACAATCACATCCCCCACACGAAGGGTCCCTCTTTTGACCAGCGCGGTTGCCACCGCTCCCCGCTCCTTGTCCATCCGCGCCTCAATGATCACCGCCCGGGCGGGGGCTTTGGGGTTCGCCTTCAATTCCAGCATCTCGGACTGCAACAACAACATCTCCAGCAGGTGGTCCAGCCCCTGCCTTGTTACCGCGGAGACCTCGCAGCAGATTGTTTGCCCCCCGTACTCTTCAGGGGCAAGCTCAAGCTCCATAAGCTGCCGCTTGACCCTGTCCGGGGCGGCTCCGGGTTTGTCCATCTTGTTGATCGCCACCACAATAGGCACCTTCGCCGCGCGCGCGTGGTCAAGCGCCTCACGCGTCTGAGGCATCACGCCGTCATCTGCGGCCACCACGAGAACCGCAATATCGGTGAC
The DNA here is from genome assembly GCA_026392015.1 of Candidatus Auribacterota bacterium. GTDB lineage: Bacteria > Auribacterota > Tritonobacteria > UBA1439 > UBA1439 > JAPLCW01. The sequence continues at coordinate 58,756 of JAPLCW010000161.1, forward strand.
ATTGGCGCCGCGGGCGCGCATGGCAGTGAACGTCTCGTGACCGGGGGTGTCGAGGAACGTGATCCTGCCCTTGTTCAGTTCTACCTCGTATGCTCCAATATGCTGGGTGATACCTCCCGCCTCGTGCACGGCCACCTTGCTCTCCCTGATCGAGTCGAGGAGAGAGGTTTTCCCATGATCGATATGTCCCATAAATGTCACCACGGGGGCGCGGGGAACAAGATCCTTCGGATCATCAGCGGGTGCTGTGGCAGCGGCCTTTGCCTCAATCACCGTGATCTCTCGATCGAACTCGTGAGCCACGATCTCTGCTGTCTCCTGGTCGATATTCTGATTGATGGTCGCCATGACACCCAGTTTCATAAGGGTCTGGATCAGTTCCTCTGCTTTGATTTCCAGAACCTCGGCGAGTTTCCGGACATTTATCGGGGCCTCGATCTCAACCCTTGTCCGCGTTGCGGGAGACGCAACTACCGTTGATGAGTCTTTGGATTCCACTTCCCCTTTCGCAGGCGCGGGGGCGATTTTATTTTCCTCGGGCACTATTTTCGATTTCGCCTTTGCGGCGGGTGGGGTTGTTTTCTTTCGGGGTTTCTCCGCGAGTGCGGCGCCCGGTTCCTTCTTCGGCTTCTCCGCGGAAACGGCGACCGGTGTCTTCTCCGCTTCCAGACCGGGAACGGGGTGGAGCATTTTCTTCAGGCGGTTCGCAAGATCGGTTTCGATACTGCTCGAGGGGCTCTTGACCTGGACCCCCATCTCCGAGAGTTTGGAGACGATCTCTTTATTCCCGATATTCAATTCCTTGGCCAGTTCATAAATTCGAACGCGCATAACACCACTCCCTTCCCGAAAACCCGGAGCGCTTCTCCCGCTGCGCACAGGGCCACACTATGCCTCAGGTTTCTCGGCTGCCTCAGCACCGGATACTCCGGTGCTCTCTTCCTTGCTCTCCACTTGGATGACGGACTCGACAACGACAACTTTCTCCGCAGCGGGCGGCAACGTCTGAACGCGAAATTGCACGGCTGCATCCATGATCTTCTCCACCGTCTTTTCGCCGACACCCGGTAGCTTCAAGAGTTTTTCGGCAGTCGCCTTCCGCAGATCTCCCAACGTCTTATACCCCGCTTCGATGAGAGAGACGACTACTTTTTTCCCGAGCCCTTCAAGTTGCTCCACGGAAACTGTTGATTCCTTCCCCTCACGATCTACATCACTCACCTTCTTGATGTCGATCCTCAAACCCGTAAGCCTCGAGATAAGCCTGATTCCCTGTCCCTTTTTTCCCACCGCGAGAGAGAACTGGTCGTCATCGACGATGATATCTGCTCTCCCCACTTCCGGGAACCTGATCTCCTTGAGTTTGCCCGGGCTCAGCACATTGGTGATGTACACCGTGGGATCTTCGCTCCACCGGACAATATCCACACGCTCGCCGTTGAGCTCGCGAACTACATCCTTCACGCGAGCCCCTCGCATGCCCACGCACGCCCCGACCGGATCAACCTTCTCCACCTTGGAGCTCACCGCGAGCTTTGTCCTATAGCCGGGATCGCGCGCAATCGCCTTTATTTCGACCGTCCCCTCTCCTATCTCCGGGACCTCGAGCTCAAACAATTTTCTCACCAGCTCATGGTGACTGCGCGAAACGATGATCTCCGGGCCCTTCGTCCCTTCGTTCACCTCAACCACATACACCTTCAAGCGCCTTCCCACACCGTAGCTTTCTCGAGGGCACTGTTCCTTTGAGGGAAGGATCGCCTCCGTTTTCCCAAGATCGAGGATAACGTTCCCGCGCTCATATCTTCGCACCACCCCGGTGAGGATATCCCCCGCGCGATCTTTGTACTCGTTGAACACTATCTTGTGTTCTGCCTCGCGGAGCCGCTGGATAATCACCTGTTTGGCTGTCTGCGCGGCGATACGGCCAAACTCCCTCGCGACGATTTGCTTCCGAATAGTGTCGCCAATTTTTGCATCGGGAGCGGTTTTCCGCGCGTCAGCGAGCGATATCTCCTCCCACTCCGATTTGCCGGTTTCGACCACCGCCACGTCACAATAGGCCTTTATCTTCCCCGTCTCCCTGTCGACCTCCACGCTCAGGTTCTTCATCGGTCCGGCACTCTTCCTCGCCGCCGACAGGATGGAATTCTGAACGGCCTCGATCAGGACGTCCCTACTGATGCCCTTCTCCCTCTCGAGGTACTCAAAGCCCGCCAGCAATTCGCCATTCATCCTTGGCTCCCTGCGGTTGCTCACCGCGTATACGCAATTCCTTTGCACAACCGACAGCAGATCAAACTCCCCTGCCCAAAAAAAAGAGTGGGTGCATACCCACTCTCGGGAAAAGCACATGCTGTCATTTTAGGTTATAACATCCTTCCCTCCGTGTCAATAATAATAAAAAACAGGAGCGGGAATGCACGGGTACATCATGAACCGGGGGGATGGCGCACAGCTGCAGCTCTGGAGGGAGGCCGTAGGCCGACCGGAAGAGCTGCAGCTGTGCGCGCGCGAAAATTACTCTCCTTCGGCCCCCGGACCTATGCACTCC
>JAPLCW010000198.1 GCA_026392015.1 Candidatus Auribacterota bacterium
CGGAGGCACGGAGCACACGGAGATTACGTATCTTGCTGCAAAAGAAATTGTTGGATTAACTATTTCTCAGTGTTTTCTCCGTGCTCTCTGTGTCTCCGTGGTGAAAATCTATTTTATTTGCAGAAATTGGGGAAAGTCCTGGTAAATGCGCAGGTCAGGACTTTCCCCGTTTTTGTTAGAAGATTAATAGCTCACCGCAGAGGCGCAGAGCACGCAAAGAGCGATCGCAAAGAATAGTTCATACTAGCCTGGCTCTCTGCATGATCTATCATCTCTGCGTCCTCCGCGTCTCTGCGATGAAATATATGCCCCTACAATAATCTTTTTTCACACCTTCTCAGTCGCATTATTCTGAGACTCGTTTTACATTCTCAATCTAAGAGGAAATACCATCACGAGCGGGAGAATACCCGGGGAAATGTACGGGCCGGGAAATGCCCGACCTCACCCTGTACTATTTCAAATTGTTTCAGTATGATAGTAAATAATGAAGGCAACCGTACCCATCGCTCTGTCGGTTTCCTGTCTGATTCTCCTCGCGAGCGGGATACTCGACCCGATTGAACGCGTCTCGCTCGACTGGCGATTCAGACATACGCCGCGCCCTCCGCTCTCCCCCTCTCTCTGCGTCATCGAGCTGGACCAGAAGAGCTGCGAGGAGATCGGTCAATGGCCCTGGCCGAGGAGCAGGTACGTGTCACTCCTGCACGCGCTTAAGGCGGCGGGGGCAAGGGTAGTGGCACTCGATATCCTGTTCCCTGATCCATCAAATGACCGTGATGATCAGGATCTCGCGCACGCCATTGAAGAATCCGGAAACGTGTACCTGCCGGTAGTACTCAGCGACTATTCCCCGAAGCAGAGGGAATCCGGAATCATCATGCCGCTCCCGCAGTTTTCGGCGCGCGCGAAAGGACTCGGCTTCGTCAACTTTTACTCCGACCCCGACGGCGTCAACCGGAGTATACCTCTCCTCATCCGCCGCGGCGATGAAAGATATCCTCAGTTTGCGTTTGCGGTGGCGTGCGATCTCCTTGGCGTGCGCGAGGACGAAATCCTCATTCGTGAGGGGAGGGAGGCGATCCTCCGCACACGCTCGGGCAATGACGTCCGGATCCCACTCTCGCAGGGAAGCAGTACCGTGATCAACTGGGCCGGAAGATGGGGCAATTCCTTCCCGCGCTATTCTTACATTGACGTCATGCGAGCCTTTCGAGAGAGCATGCCCGGAAAGCCCCTCCCCCACCCTCTCTCGCAGCTCAAAGACAAGATATGCTTCTTGGGTCTCACCGCGCCGGGAACATTCGACTCGCAACCCGTGCCGGTCGAAGCGAACTACCCGAACCTGGGACTCCACGTCAATCTCCTCAATTCCATTCTCGTCAACAGGTTCATCACGCACACGGGGAAAAAATGGGAGGCCCTTTTCATCGTTCTGATCATCTTTTTTATGTGCGGCGTGATCCCGAATCTCCAGCCTCTCAGGGCGCTTGGGGTAAGCCTCGCACTATTAGGGGGGATAGTTGCCGTAACGTATGGTTTGTTCTACGCGAAAGGAGTGTGGGTGGAGACCACCTGCCTCCTTGCCTGCGTGCCCATCTGCTACACCGCTCTCACCACCCTCGCCTGGATATCCGCTTCGAGGGACAGGACGCGCCTCTGGTCGCTTGCAAACACGGATCCGCTCACCGGCGCCTACCTCATGCACTACTTCAATGAGCGATTAAAAACCGAACTTGAGCACACACGGGGGGGGAAGGGAGAGGTGTCCCTCCTTATTGCAGACCTGGACAATCTGAAAACCATCAATGACAACTATGGGAGCTCGCACGGGGATTTTGTCCTCCAAGAAACCGCCCGGCTTATTAATCGTACGCTCGACCGCGGCTCGATTATGGCTCGCTATCAAGAAGATTCTTTTATTATATTGGTGGACGAGGCAGGGGGATCGGGGCTCAAATCATTTGCCGAGAGAGTGCGTGAATCGATAGCCTCCCATCGCTTCCTTCTCAATGGAGCCGCACACTCTCCCACGATCAGCATCGGAGTCGCTACCGCGGCTTATGAGGCTGCGGCGAATCTGATCTCGCGCGCCGATGAGGCTGCGTTCGAGGCGAAGGAACGCGGCGGCAACCGCGTCTGCTACAGCAGGGGGGGAGATGAAAATTCTCATCGTGGATGACGACTTTGGGCTGCGGAAGTCGCTCCAGCAGCAGCTTCAACTGCTCGGGCATCAGGTGGTGGAGGCCGCAGATGGCCTTTCCGCCTTCATCGCGCTCAAGGATAACAGCGACATCGAGGTGATCATCACCGACTACCGCATGCCTGTTCTTGGTGGGAACGATTGGATCGAGCTGCTCCATCACTACCACCCCGACATACCCCTCATCGTGGTATCGGCATACAGCTTCGTTGAAGAAAAGGTGCGGAGTAATGAAATTTTTATTCAAAAACCGTTCGATATAGCCGAGATCAGAAGCGTATTGGAAAAGACGAAGAATATGCGCACAGGGAATTCATGAGGCTTCCGGAGGCGATATTCAGGACAGCCCGCATTTGTCCGCAGCATTCTTAAACCGCCCGAGCAGAAGATAATTACAGAATCACGCAAATACATTGCTGCGTGTTTCCGTGACAGGAAATCAACATTCTCAAAATATGGGGGAGATCCGGATTATATTTAGCCTGGATTATTCATCAGACGAATAAAAGAGCAATTTAAACAGCCTGACATATGCAACTGCGGATTAGGCGGATTACACAATGCAAATCCGCGGTTAAAACATTAATAGTTGGTGAATAGTAATGGGTCAGTCTTGGGGAGTATCCCTTTCACTTGTCATCCCCGCGAAAGCGGGGATCCACTATGAAACCTGGATTCCTGCTTTCGCAGGAATGACATATTAAGCAATGTACCCCCCATAAGTGACCCCTTACGGTGAATAATCCAGGTTAGGACATTCCCCAAAATATTGAGCATTGGATTCATTGCTGGTAATTATCAGTCAGATACAAACTGTAGCATCTGTAGTACTCCACGTTTGGGAAATGACCCGATTAGATATTTTACCGTGGAGACGCGGAGAACGCAGAGATGATACATCACGCAGAGAGTCAGGCTATTATGAATTATTTCTTTGCGATCGCCTTTTGCGTACTCTGAGTCTCTGCGGTGAGTTATTAAGCTTTTTAGAAAGAACGTGGAAAGTCCAGATTATATTCGATTGCCGCGCGCCATACTTTCAGCTATCATAACAAGGTTGAACAATCGGGCGGCGTAGCCAAGTGGCTAAGGCGGAGGTCTGCAAAACCTCTATTCGTCGGTTCAACTCCGACCGCCGCCTCCAGGACTTATAGACATGAGACCATCCATGTATGCTGCGATTCTGGCGGCGAGCCTCATCGCCATCCCGCTTTTCCTTTGCGGATGCGCGAGCGGCATTGCGCCCAGAATCCCCGCGATGAAGTATGGGACCGGAGCGCCCTATGGCAGCGAACTCCCCTCTTCACAAGAGCGGGGGATCCCTCTCAAGGAAGCCCCTGAAGAACTCCCATCTTCTTTCGTGAAATGAAGTAATTAGGGGAATATTTGCGTGCGGTACGAGTGCTACCTATGGCACCCGCTACCGTGCGTGCCTCATCAGTCCACGATTCCTCCCCTGCGGAAAAGAGGACCGTGTTGGCGAGGCCAATAGCGCCCCTACTTGGCCGTCAACATATCCGGTACATATACTTTCAATCTAATGGGGTATCCGGCACTTGCCTCACTACACTCGTAGGCGGGGCCTTTATCCCCCCTCATCCGCTTCCTAAAGTGTATACAAAGTTTACAGTTATGGCGTTTAGAACTGTAAACAAAGTATGCAATTGGGCATTCTTCAGGTTTTACCCAAGATTATCAGTCGAGCGACTACTGCTGTAACCTCTTCTTTGTAAATTAATTAGAATTATTTATCATTAATAAAAGAAAAACTCCAGGATTGGCACGAAAAATGCAGGTTGAGTGCGTAGGGATGGTGATTATCTTTTTAGGCTCATTTATTGAAATGATTTCCACACTGTCATATATTCCATGACATAGATATCATTCTGCATTTTAAAAGGCATAGTACATCAGAGTAAAATCAGTTTATAATAAGCGCTATTAATATTTACAACAGTCAAGGAGATGCCCTTTTTGATTTTCCCGCTTCCGCGTTAAGAATTATGAAGATTATTATCTTTGCAATCACGTTTTTCGCTTCATCCCTTGCCAATGCCTCCCCCTCGAATGATCACCTTGCCCAATATGATAACGTTCCCTTCTCCCCCGATCTCATCGTGAATCCCGCCCTCCCGCACTCGGACATTGCGCTGCAGAAGATCGGCAGAGTCATAGAAGGCCGTAATCTGACCTGGGGGGATAGCGTAGGGTGGTTGAATCTCAGGACGACACATGCCAAATTAAAGATCGGATCCAACATATTGGCAGGCTGGATCTGGTTGGAGAACTGCGGCTGGGTCTGCCTCGGTGAGGGGCGCCCTCTGGATGGAGGACGCTACTCCAACAGGGGCGCCTATAACTGGGGTGTCAACAACGACGGCCAGGGCAGGCTGTCGGGTTTTGCCTGGTCTGAAATAACGGGCTGGATCAGCTTCCGCACCAATCACTCGCGTGTGTATCTGGATGAAACCGGCCAATTTTACGGCTATGCGTGGGGAGAGAATGCAGGGTGGTTGCATTTCGGGCCCGGATGGAAAGTGAGTTACCTGGCGAAGACAGATCCGGCGCCATGGAAAGAGATCGGGCAAGAATGGGAGGATAAGCTAGCCGCACCCCCTGATGATTCCGAAATCTGCAGCCGTTGTGATTCTGTAACAGGCCTTAAGAACGATCATGAGAGGTACAATGAGGATGCTGATTCAGTATGTTCTCTCAGGCTAAGAAGAGACGATTCATGTGCTCATATCCGGCGTCGCGATACGCTGGTGTATATAAGTAGTCTCGCCAAACTATCTCCCATCCGCGCCCCGCCGATGATTGGGTAATCTTATCATTATTGCGAGTCCCGTCCTGCCTTAGGTAGGAGCGGGACGTGACAATCTCACCTTATTCAATTTCAAGATAAATCAAGAAAGGATCGGTACTAAAATGAAAAAGTTAATCATAGCAGCTCTAAGCCTGTTGTCCGCAGTAAGCATTTCTTACATAGCAGTCGCCGGGAGCCTTGACTCTCCAGGCGCGCCGTCTGCGGGCAGCGGAATGTACACTCTCCAGAACCTGTATGACTACCTGACGAGCGGCTCGGCGCTCACTGTGCAGACCAGTTTCCAGGAGCCTACCTCAGGGCCCGGCTCCACGATGAAGACAACGAAAGAGATCGGGGATGACATCAAAGCCCTGTTTGACCTGTGCGCAACCACGACTGCGGCGGATGTGAAATCAGGTCAGCCATTCTTCTGCACACAGCAAGGAAGCTGGGGGATGCAGACAGGGACGGCGCAATTAGTGCCTACGCCGACCCCAACACCAACATCGACACCAACACCGACAGCAACAATAATGTACGTGTCCTGCAAAGCCATTAAAACGGCAACTCCGGCTGCGGGCGATGGCACTTACACCATTGACCCTGATGGTCCGGGCGGAAATGCTCCCTTCTCAGCCTACTGCGACATGACCACCGACGATGGCGGGTGGACATTGGTAGTCAGAATGAAGTCAAACTCAAGAGCACACATAAATACTGCAGCGATGGGCACTCTAACCGCACAAAATCAAGCGGACACAGCGAAATTGTCTGACGAGTCAATAAATGCTATATCCAGCGAAATGTACCGTTTATCGTGCAGCGGAATCACAACATACTACGATGCCGCGGCCAAAGATTTTGTCGCCACGAACAGCATGACAAACGCGATCACCACATACAAAACTACCTATATAGGCAGCTGGGTGGTGGGTGAGGGGGTTTATACTGGTGGTGGAGGTTGGCAGGGTCTTGGAGCGGGGGATCACACCGGATACACAGTATATGGAGGACAGCCTGATTACAGTGCTAACGGATGCCTTCACCCGTGCACGAGCGACGGCTCACAGGATGGGTACGTTTTCGCACGTTAAAGAAGATAAAAAATGGAGGGGGAGAGCAGAAAACAGGCTCGATCCGGCTTAGGTTCCGCTCGTCTGTGTCCGCCGTTTGCAGCTTCGAGCATAAGCAGCTTCGCCATGCCGGCCTCTCTGCTCCCCCTCATCAAACCGTATGCGGGAGTGGGGTCAATTTCTTATTCTTGCTTTTTGCTCCCCCACCCCCGACAGGGTGAAATCAGCGCGCGGCAGCGAGACTTCACTGCTATAGATCCGGATCTTTCTGGAGGAGTTCAGATGCACTATTCACATATAAAAAGAGTTTATGAATAAGCGTCTGCATGAACACATCCTGCGTTCTTGCAGATTGTGCCCCTGCTATACAGCACGCGGCGAGGGCGAGGCGAGCGTGTTTCGTGGTTCGACATTACACTTCCGCAGGTCGAGTGCTTACCCCGAGCGAAGGCCACTAATGACCGTAGCGGCAAGGGGGACTATGCGCGGGGTTTGCATGAGTTCATCAATACCAGAAATATTCCGGTCTGAGAGAAGGTGATGTGAGAAGCTGAAGAGGCTGGCGCGTATTTACAATGTCATCCGGTTCTTTCCGAATGCCGGTTTATATAAGAGGTTCTCTTCCTCTTTGTGTGGGTTACTTTAGCTATTCCCTCCCCCCTGTGAAGGCGGGAGGTTAGGAGGGGGGATAACTACGGTTACAGGTTTAAGGTGTAAGGTTGAAAATTCATATGCATTAAACTTTACACTTTACACTTTTGGCTGTAGTCAACACCCCCACCCTCACCCTCTTCACAGGGGGAGGGGAAAGGGCTATTTACCCACACAGAACGGAAGAGAACCATAGAAGAAAGAAACAACCAAACCCAAGGAGGAGGTAAAGATGAGAGCGTTCCCAATAGTGTTTGCAAGCGTAATGGTTGCGGCGGGTGTGTGCGGAACGGCAGTTGCCGGGAGCCTTGACTCCCCGGGAGCTCCGTCAGCGGGGAGCGGGATGTACACGGTCCAGAACCTGTATGACTACATAGTGAGCGGGACGGCGCTCACGGTGCAGTCCGGTTTCCAAGAACCCGCATCGGGACCGGGTTCCACGATGAAGACGACGAAGGAGATCGGGGATGACATCAAAGCCCTCTTTGACCTGTGCCCCGTCATGGCTGCGAATGTGGAATCAGGAGTCAGGTTCTTCTGCACACAGCCGGGGAGCTGGGGAATCCAGACGGGGACAGCACAACTAGTGCCGACACCGACACCGACATTGACACCGACATTGACACCGACACCAACGATAACACCAATACCATGGAACGAGACCACCTGCGAGTCCGCAACATATAATGGTTACTGGGGCGCAAAAAACGACGGAACGAGCGACAACGGTTGCTGGTTCTACGCGTCAGGACCAAACTTCACCTGCACTGAAATATGTCAAAGCCACAACCTAAGTTGCGCTAGTGGCAGCTGGAACGACGACTCAACATGTGAGATAGCGAGCCATATCGTGACTCAGCCCCACGGTTGTTGTACATGGGCCACCCCGGAGACGGCAAACCCGGCGTGGTGTGCTTCAAACCAGTACGTTTATGTAGGCGACGGCAATTCGAACATTTGTGATGAGAAGGCGGGAGACCGCTGGCGCATGTGCGTATGTTTACCTTAGCTGTGATGGGACTGCTTAACAATTTTACTCTTTTGATCATCCGCAGGTGGGTGAGCGTTGCGCGCTTGCCCACCTGCGGAGATTACTCCGGATCTTCTCTGGAGAAGATCCTCTCTCTTTAAGCCGGAGGAGCTTCAATTTCATCCGACGAATGGATTCGGATGAAATCCCGATGGATTCGTCCGGATATAATTTATCCGTATGCCGGAAGACCGCAGGCACTACGCGATACCGTATTGGTTCGTACCCTTTCCTGCACTCCATAGTACGTTTCGGTACACAGGCGTGGGGATGTAAGGGGTTGCTTATAGGGGGGCGCATTTGGGATTCTGCCGCATTTTTATGAGGTAAATCCCCCCTGACTGAGAAGGTGTGAAATAATCGTCTTACAGGGGTCGGATTCCTCCGACCCGACCCGTAGGGCTCGATAAATCGAGCCCTTACAGCTTATGGATTGCAGAAAGGGATGAAATCCCGGATTTTTCCACATCTTCGGACCCCTTATTTGGGGACGTGATGGGTCAGTTATGCTGGGGGCTGCTTACTTTCTTCGGACATACATATTTTTATTATAACCACGGATAAACACGGATTAACACTGAATAGCGTTAGAAAATCCGTGTCCATCCGTGGTTTATATACCCCTCTGTAACTGACCCATTATTTGGGGATGTAATGGGTCAGTCTTGGGGGGTATCCCTTTCACTTGTCATCCCCGCGAAAGCGGGGATCCACTATGAAACCTGGATTCCTGCTTTCGCAGGAATGACATATTAAGCAATGTACCCCCCATAAGTGACCCATTATTTGGGGATCCATTTCCCGGGACTATCCCCAGTTTTTATAAGTAAATAGTCCTAACTGATGTACATAGAGGGAGTAGTGAATAAGGACAAGTGAAAACATGGCCCTCACCGTGATATGATGATTTTGGACAAATCATAACAACATATCACAG
>JAPLCW010000007.1 GCA_026392015.1 Candidatus Auribacterota bacterium
GATTACCCCTCGGGGTAATCGGGGGGTACATCTGTACGCTATTAACAAGTTCTCTTAATTGTGCAAAAACAATAAAACTGATCCTTTTGATCTTTCTTAATCTTACGGGAAAGGGGGTACGATCTATCTTCCCATTCCCGCAGATGCCTCCTATTCGCTTGCCTTTGGCAGTTTCATACAGTACAATATTGCAAGTGAGGTTCGAGGAGCATGCGTTATACAATTCTGATGGCGTATATTCTACTGATATTTTTCGCAATCCTCTCCGGATGCTCGACTCCTAAGGGGGGCTCCTCTATTCCTTGGGCCCGGCCAGAGTCATGGGAAAATCAGCCGAGCATGAGTCCCGGTGTGAGGTTCTAATCCCCTTGAAAGAAATCTCTCCCGTGACTCCCTGCATGCGAGGGTTAAGCGAATGATTTCTTCCCCACGATAGTATCGATGAAACTGATTGCTCTCATCAGTCTTGTGCTGTTCGGGTATCCATGGGATTCTTCAGCCTGGCACCTTGGATCGGCATCCGTCGCGCAACCTTTAAGGGTACGCGGGATCTGGGCCGAGTGCGAAGGGGTGAATGCCACCCTCTCCAGCCGTGCAAAGATTGAAGAGCTGTTTGCCCGGAGTGAGAAAGCCGGTGTCAATACGGTGTTCCTTCAGGTGTACCGCGGCAACAAAGCCTGGTATCGTTCCGATATTGCCGAGGATTCCCCTTATGAGGATTTTTTTTCTCGCGAAAAAGTTTGCCCCCTGCGACTGGCGATCGACCTCGCGCACAAGAAAGGGATGCAGGTCCATGTGTGGATGAATATATTCCGCGTCTGGGGCGATCGCGATGCACAGATTATCAGGAAATTAGGAAGAGATGCCGTAATCCGGGACAGCAGGGGACGTTCCCTGTGTGACTACAGCAAAGCAGCACTTCCCGATTCAGGCTACTGGCTCGACCCCGGCGACCCGAAGGTAAGGAAATATATTATTTCCATAATCAAAGAAATCCTGGAACGCTACCCTGATATCGACGGGATCCACCTTGACTATGTGCGGTACCCGTTTGACGAAAAGGGCGGAGTGGATTTCGGATATGCGGAAAGGAGCGTGGCCTCCTTCCAGAAGGCTCACGGATTTGCCCCGACGCGCTGCTCTTTCTCGCAGCGTCTTGTCTGGGACGGCTGGCGCCGGGATCAGGTTACCGAGTTTGTAAAGGAGGCAGGGGCGGTTACTGCCGCGCGCGGCAAGAAGCTCTCTGCCGCAGTAGTTCCGGATGAGGAGAAATGCCAGCGCATCACATTTCAGGACTGGCCTCTCTGGGTGCGCACGGGTCTTGTGGACTTCGTTGTCCCGATGAACTACAGCGACAAGAGGAGAACGGCCAAAAAGAACACGGAGAGGTCGATCAGAGCAGCCGGTACGAGCGAAAAGGTGTTCATCGGGCTCGGCGCCTACAAGATGCTTGATTCCCCGGGAGATCTTCTCGCTCAAATAGAGGATTGCCGCACTCTGGGCGTTCCGGGCGTGGTTCTCTTCTCATACGACAACATGACGAAACGGCCGGAACTCTTCTCTTTCCTCGGGAAGAAGGCGTTTGGATCTTCCCCGGCCAGGCAGCGGCCCGGCAGAATTTAGATAGTGGGTCAGTTTTTGGAGCAGAAATTTGCAGGGTCCGATTTATCGAACCCGGGCGTGATCCTTCGACTGAGTTTATACTGGACGCAGCCGAAGCGCTCAGGACAAGTTCATCACGCCCCTACAGCATGAAAAGACTAAATAGTTGGTCATAGTGACCCACTACCAGAATTTGCGAGTGACTTCTATGGGGAAAGCGGTTTCAAGAGACGCAGTCGTGCTGATTGCGGGATTACTTGCCCGTGATACCGAATCGCTCGACCAGGCTTTACGGGAAACCGAGCGTCTCTGGGGGGAGGCGAGTCATAAAAGCGAGGCCGTTGGTTTTTCTTTTACCGACTACTACGAAGCGGAGATGGGTCCTTGCCTGCGCAGGCAGTTCATCGCGTTCTCTTGTACGGTCTCCTCAGAGACGCTGAGGGATGCCAAAGTTAGAACCAACAGGATTGAGGAGAGACTCTCTGTGGCGGGCAGAAGGACGCTCAATATTGATCCGGGCTACCTCGACCTTGGGACGCTCGTTCTCGCCTCGACGAAGGATGCGACGTACAGGGTCTACCTGGGAGACGGGATCTATGCGCAGCCGATGCTCTATTTTGAAAAGGGAAGTTTTCGGCCTTGGCCCTGGACCTATCCTGATTACCGCACGGAGGGGACGATCTTATTCTTTAACACTGTTCGCGCGCACTACAAAATGGGGAAGATCGGGAGGCCAGTAGCGTAATTGCCGGATATTCCCCTAAAAAACAGAGGATGAATTCAAAGCCTGCCGGCAGGGGCAGTTATATGTGTGAATTGGTGGTACTCGTTAAAGCATCAATGTGCATCACAGAAAAAAAACAGATAGAACACCGATACACACAGATAAGTTTGGTTGCGGCAAGCGGCCGTGCTGTGGCCTCCGTGCTTCTTCGTGTCCTCTGTGGTGGAACATTGAAGCATTTGCAATAATCCGGGAAGCATTGGTATGTAAGGGGTCACTTATGGGGGGTACATTGCTTAATATGTCATTCCTGCGAAAGCAGGAATCCAGGTTGCATAGTGGATCCCCGCTTTCGCGGGGATGACAAGTGAAAGGGATACCCCCCAAGACTGACCCATTACATTGGTATCGTAATTGCGATTGACAAACCGCACTCGCATTGATACTATCGCCTTCCCCAACATTGTTCAAAGGAGATGACGTTTCCATGTCTGCGAGCTCCAAACTGTTGCGGAGACCGGTGAATGATTCTGTAATTAAAGAGCTGGTGGAGCGGGCCAAGGCCGTGCGATGCAATGTCGTCAAGATGATCGCGCGCGCCGGGTCCGGTCACCCGGGGGGATCACTCTCCATTGTTGATCTCCTCACCGCGCTCTACTTTGCGCGATTGAACCATCGCCCAAAGGATCCTCATTGGACCGACAGGGACAGGGTTATCCTCTCAAAAGGCCACGCCGCCCCTACCCTGTATGCGATCCTGGGAGAGTGCGGCTATTTCCCGAAGACGGAGCTTCTCAAGCTGCGAAAGCTGGGGTCGATGCTCCAGGGGCATCCCGATATGATGAGGACTCCGGGGGTTGAGATGTCGACCGGTTCTCTCGGGCAGGGGATCTCCGTGGCTGTGGGAATGGCGCTCGCGGGCAAACTCGACAAGAAATCTTACAGGGTCTACACGTTTCTTGGTGATGGTGAACTCCAGGAGGGGCAGGTATGGGAGGCGGCAATGGCGGGTGCGCACTACGCGCTCGACAACCTTTGCGCCGTTATTGACTTTAACGGATTACAGATAGACGGCAGGGTTCAGGAAATCATGAATCCGGAGCCGATTCCCCGGAAGTGGGAGGCATTTGGCTGGGCGGTGAAGGAGGTCAACGGTCACGATTTCAAGGAGATCGTCGCTGCATATGACTGGGCGGCGGGGATAAAGGGAAAACCGGCAGCCGTGGTAGCCCACACGATCAAGGGCAAGGGCGTCTCTTTCATGGAATCAAAAGCGCACTGGCACGGAGTCGCTCCTTCGGCGGAAGAGGCCAGGCGTGCGCTTATGGAACTGGGAGAGGGATAAGGCGATGGCGGTGGAGAGGGCGATCAGAGACGGGTATGGAGAGGCGCTTCTCGAGCTGGGCAAGAGAAACAGGAACGTCCTGGTACTCGATGCCGATCTGGCGGAATCGACCCGTTCTTCCTTATTCGCGAGGGCGTTTCCCGAACGATTCTTCAATACCGGCGTTGCAGAGCAGAACATGGTGAACATGGCGGTCGGCCTGGCGCTGTGCGGAAAAATTGTTTTCGCTTCCAGTTTTGCCATATTCGCCACCGGCCGCTGCTGGGAACAGCTCCGGAACTCTCTGGCCGCGACGAGGGCCAACGTGAAGATTGTCGCGAGTCACGGAGGAATCACCGTGGGTGCCGACGGCTTTTCGCACCAGTGCGTGGAGGATATCTCTCTTATCCGGACCATCCCCTTCTTCACCGTGATTATCCCGTGCGACTGGCTTGAGGCGAAGAAGGCCGTGCTCGCCGCCGCCGAGCTCAAGGGGCCGGTGTATATAAGGACGAGCAGGCCCAAGTCTCCGCAGTTGACCGAAGAGGGCACGCCGTTCATCATCGGAAAATCCTGTCCCCTGCGCGAGGGCAAAGAGGTCACCATTGTCGCCTGCGGCCTGATGGTAGCGAAAGCCCTCGATGCCGCTCGTGCTCTGGCGGGGGAGGGGATCGAGGCGTCGGTGGTGAATATGCACACGATCAAACCGCTGGATGTGGCTGCCGTCGTCCACGCAGCGCGCACCACAGGAGCGATCGTCACCGCGGAGGAACACACGGTTATCGGGGGCCTCGGGAGCGCCGTAGCAGAGGTTGTGGCTGTGCAATGTCCGGTCCCGATAGAGATGGTGGGGATTCGCGACAAGTTCGGACAGTCCGGAGAGCCCGACGAGTTGCTGCGCAAGTATGGTCTGACGGCAGAAGAAATTTACAAGGCGGCCAAGAGGGCGCTGAGCAGGAAGAGGGGATAGAGAAACAGAGCCCGTATCGGTGTAGGGCGTGTCGGCGTATCGGCGAGACAAATATTAGAGAGAAGGGCGGAGACGGCAAGGCGAATGGAATGGAGATCATATATTATGCGAAAAAGGAATAGGATCAGCGTGTGGGTGACGCTCCCAATTGTGCTGCTTCTCCTTCTGCGCCTTCATGGCATCGACGTCCAGGCGCGAGAGGGAGGCATCTACAAAAGCCTCGACACCATGTGTGATGTGATGGATATTATCCAACGCGACTACATCGAAAAGGTAAGCAGCGAGAAGCTCGTCACGGATGCGGTCCAGGGAATGCTCTCCTCTCTCGACAGCTACAGTCACTTTGCCCCGGCGCCGGAACCTACCGCGGGGCCATCGGCAGGGGCACCGCCAAAGGAGGCGTGCACATACGGCCTTGAGGTTGCCTATAAGGATAGATTGCTGACGGTTGTCTCTCCCATTGAGTACGCGCCGGCCTGGAAAAGCGGACTTAAGAGCGGGGATATTATTCTGAAGATCAATGATGAGGCTACTGAGGATCGCCCTCTGTTTGAGTTTGCCCATCAGTTGCGCAGCGGGGCGGGAAAGGACATTACTCTCCAGGTGGCGCGGCGTGGCGAGCGTGATTTTATCGATGTGACGATCACGCCGGGAAAGATCGACGGCCCGGCGGCTCGATCGGATATGCTGGATGAAAAGATCGGGGTGCTTCGCATAAGCCGATTTGATAAAGAAACTGCAGCCCGGACAGCCGAGTGCCTCAAGAAGCTGAACGCGGAGAAGGCACACGGCCTTATCGTAGACCTCAGGGACTGCCCCGCGGGAGCAGTCAGCTCCGCGATCGAGGTCGCTGATCTTTTTCTCCCCGCCGGCGAACTCGTCACGACGCTCGAGGGGAGGGCACAGGGAGTGAGCAAGGAGTTCAAGTCAAATGGGAAAGCGATCTTCAAGAGCGGCCCGTTCGTCGTTCTCATCAATGGCGGTACCAGCGGCGCCGCAGAGGTTCTCGCCGGAGCGCTCCAGGGGGGTGTCAATGGAATCCTCATGGGGCAAAGAAGCTTCGGCTGCGCATTCGAGGAGGGTTCATTCACTCTCAAGGACGGTTCGATGATCTCGATGATTACTGCGGTGTACCAGACGCCGTACGGATTGGAGATCCAGGCGGAGGGAATCGATCCTGACGTGGAGATTCCGCTTCCTCCGGTCGTTCTCGACATCGATGAGGAGGAAATCCCGGAGAAGAAGGCCGCGGAGAAGAAAGAGAAAGAAGAGGATAAAGGGAAAGAGCTTGATCCCATGATCCGGCGTGCGATGGACCTGATCAAAGGAGTTCGGATTGTTGCTCGCGAGGAGGAAAAATGACCACGCGGACGCTTTTCAGGGTATTCGGCGGGGTCGCGGTTGCGTGTGCTGTTTCCTTCCTAAGCGGGAGCGCGCTGCTGCCTGCGCGGGCTTCGGACACCCAGCTCAGAGACAGTCTTGATTTTTTTGTTTCCGCGATGGATCTTGTCCAGCGAAATTACTACCGGGAGGTCAAGGCGAGTGAGCTCACCTACGGGGGGTTTAAGGGGATGTGCTCTGCCCTCGATCCACACAGCCAGTTTATGGACAAGGCAATCTACAAGGAGATGAAGGAGGAGACAGAGGGAGAGTTTGGCGGACTGGGAATAGAAATTACCATGAGGGACCAGTTTCTCACGGTAGTGGCCGCGATCGAGGATACCCCCGCGTTCAAGGCGGGGTTGCAGCCGGGAGACAGGATCGTTGAGATCGAGGGCGGCTCCACGAAAGAGCTTTCCCTGGTGGAGGCTGTCAGAAAATTGAGGGGAACGCCCGGGACAACGGTGCACATTACCGTTATGAGGCCCGGCAAGAAGGAGATGCTCCAGTTCGCCATTACACGCGCAAATATTCAGATCCAGAGCATCAAGGATGCCGGGATCCTTATGGATAAAATAGGGTATGTGCGCATCACACAATTTCAGGAGCACACCGGGCGTGATTTTGACAAGGCGATGGGC
Source organism: Candidatus Auribacterota bacterium (assembly GCA_026392015.1). Lineage (GTDB taxonomy): Bacteria > Auribacterota > Tritonobacteria > UBA1439 > UBA1439 > JAPLCW01. The sequence goes on from JAPLCW010000007.1 coordinate 6,642, forward strand.
GAGCTGCAGAAGAAAGGGATCCAGGCGCTTGTCCTCGATCTTCGGAACAATCCCGGGGGACTCCTCCAGGTTGCGATTGAGATCGCCGATAAGTTTATCGGAGGAGACACGCTCCTCGTCTATACCAAGGGCCGCGTCAGCTCGCAGAATATCGAATTCCGATCACATACCAAGGCTGCGTATCCGGATATACCGGTGGTGGTGCTCGTGAATAAGGGGAGCGCGAGCGGTTCAGAGATTGTCGCCGGAGCATTGCAGGATCTCAGAAGAGGGGTCATTGTGGGGAGCACCAGCTTTGGCAAGGGATCCGTCCAGAGCGTCTTGCCCCTCCCCGACGGCTCGGCGCTGAGGCTCACAACCGCGAAATACTTCACGCCGAAGGGGAGATGCATCCAGAAGATTGGTATCGCCCCGGATATAGCAGTAACGATGTCTGAAGAGGATGAGTTCAAGATCCAGCTCAAGCGAAGGCTGGAGAAGATGATCAGCGAAAGTCCCCGGGGCACGGATGTAACCGCCGAGAAGGAGGAGTTTAAAAAACTCTCCCGAGTGAGGGACCTTCCGCTGGAGAGGGCGACCGACCTCCTCCAGGGATTACGTGCGTACACGCGTGTTTCACACAATGGCCAAAAGATTCAGGCGCAGGCATCCACAGCGGGAAGTTCAAAGACTGGGGTTAAAGACGCATCAACCTCAGCTCATTGAAATACGGTACTCGTAACTGCTCAGGAGCCAGAATTCAGAATTCAGGAGTTGGAATGAGGACACTAGCGGCGACCTTTGGGGACTTGGGCTACAGCGATGTTTTCGAGTTAATGTAGTTACTTGAAGAGGTCAGCAAGTTATTGGAAGCTTATTCGCGATACATTCTGGATTCTGGCTCCTGACTTCTGACTACCTGAGTAGTTACCGGTACGACTCGCAACCTTCAACCAATAGGTAAGAAGTAACTGCTCAGGAGCCAGAATTCAGGAGTCAGGAGTTGGAACCGGGATGCCGGCGGCGGCATTTGAGGACCTGGGCTACGGCGATGTTTCCAAGTTAATGCAATTACTCGAAGAGATCAGTAAGCTACTGGAAACTTATGCGCGATCCATTCTGGATTCTGGCTCCTGGCTTCTGACTACCTAAGTAGTTACAGTAAGGACAGAGCCATGCTCGTTCTCGGGATTGAGACATCCTGTGATGAAACCTCTATCGCGCTTGTCGAGGATAATGGGTCTATTCTGGCGGAGGGAGTCGCATCTCAAGGCGAGACGCATGCGCCGTACGCGGGGGTTGTTCCCGAGCTGGCCTCCCGGCAGCATCTTAGCCATCTCGGCCCCCTGCTGGAAAGGGCGCTTCAGGATGCCGGTCTGCGTCTCGGAGATATCGGTCTCGTGGCGGTGACGAAGGGGCCCGGCTTGGCGGGCTGTCTCATTGCGGGTGTGAGTTTCGCCAAGGGACTCGCCTACGGACTGGGTGTTCCGATTCTCGGCGTCAATCACCTCGAGGCGCACCTCTGCTGCTGTTGTCTCGCGGGGAAGGTCGAATATCCCGCGGTCGCCCTCCTGGTATCCGGAGGACATACCCTGCTCGTGCGCGTCAGAGGGGTCGGAAGATATGAGCTGCTGGGGGAGACGCGCGATGATGCGGTCGGCGAGGCGTACGATAAGGTTGCATCCATGTTCGGCCTTCCGTTCCCCGGCGGGCCGGCGATCGAAGACGCTGCGCGAGGGTGTGGCCCGTGCGGAGCCGCGGCGCGCCTGCCTCGGCCGCTCATCGGCAGCGGCGATTGGAGTTTCAGTTTCAGCGGCCTGAAAACCGCCGTCCTCTACAGGTTGAAGAAACGGGAGGGGGTTCCCTTCCGCGAGGGAGAAGTCAGCGCTCTTGCTCGTGAGTTTCAGAATGCGGTGGTAGAGGTCGTTGTGAAGAAGACGATCGACGCAACGGAGCGTGTGGGCGCTCGATGTGTCATGCTGGCGGGGGGTGTGGCTCAGAACGAAGCGCTGAGAAGCGAATTGAAGAAGAATGCGGATGCACGCGGGATGAGGCTTCTCTGCGCTCCGAAAAGGTACTGTACCGATAACGGCGTGATGGTGGCGATGCTCGCGGCGCGAAAATTTGCCGACGGCGAGCGGGATGACTGGTCGCTGGATATCGATCCGGGGCTGAGACTCGCGTAAGTTGCGATAGCGGCGGAAGAGTTATAACCGCGGATTGCGCGGATTTGGCAGCGGCGATAGGTTTAAGGAGAATAGAAAAAAGAAAAATGGGTATTTTCCATTTCGTGGATGTACGGTACACTCTCCTCCCTCACTCTCCTTAGGCGAGGGAAGAGGCGAAAAGAGATTTACTCATATAAAGCAAAAGATGACCAGAGGAGTTTTATGCTTTTAAACTTTTGCTCTTGGCTGCTTTTTAATCCGCATAATCCGCGGTTAAAAACAATATGAATCCAACACTGATAAAGAAACTTCTCTCCGAGGTCGCGCGGAAGAAGATCTCCGTGGCGGAGGCGATGGAGAGGCTTAAGCACCTTCCTTTCCAGGAGATCGGCCACAGCACCGTGGATCGGCACCGGGCGTTACGCCAGGGCTTTCCGGAGGTGATCTTTTGCGAGGGGAAAACCGTACGGGAGATCGGAGAGATCGCGTCGCATATCTGTGCCACGGGGGAGAACCTGCTCGCGACCAGGGCCTCGGAGGAGGTGTACCGGGAATTGCGGGGCAAGTTCCCTAAGGCGGTATACCATGCACGCGCGCGTGCGGTGACCGTAGAGCAGCATAAGGTGAGAAGGCCGCGCGGACATATCGCTGTGGTGAGTGCGGGGACGGCGGACGCGCCGGTCGCCGAAGAGGCGGCGTTGACTGCAGAGATTATGGGGAACAGGGTGCAACGCTTCTATGATGTGGGGGTGGCGGGGTTGCATCGCCTGCTTTCCAGAATCCCGGAACTTTCCCGCGCGCGTGTTATCGTCGTCGCGGCGGGGATGGAGGGCGCGCTCCCGAGTGTCGTGGGGGGGCTCGTGGGCAGGCCGGTGATTGCGGTTCCGACCAGTATCGGCTACGGCGCGAGCTTCGGCGGTATTGCAGCGCTCCTCGGGATGCTGAATAGCTGCGCGGCGGGTGTGACGGTCGTGAACATAGATAACGGGTTCGGGGCGGGATACGCCGCGGCACTCATCAATAAGCTATACGCAGTAAGCGGTAAGCAATGAGAATAAAAAAAATAGCCTATTTTGACTGTTTCGCCGGAGTAAGCGGCGACATGATTCTCGGGGCGCTCCTCGATTCAGGTCTCCCGATCGAGTCTCTCAGAAAAGTTCTCCGTCATGTCCCTCTCGCCGGGTATCGCATCGGGGCAGAGAGGGTTACCCGCGCGGGCATCGCGGGGACGAAGGTCATCATCAGCCTCGCGAAAGATTCTGGGAAGAGGGTGCACGGCATTGGCGATATCATGAAAATCGTCAGGAAGAGCTCGCTCCCTGTGCCTGTTGCGGAAACGGTCGAAAAAGTATTTGAGAGTCTTGCGCGCGCAGAGGCGAAGGTCCATGGGGGACGCGGCCGCGCCGCGCACTTCCACGAGGTCGGCGCGGTGGATTCGATCCTCGATATCGTCGGCTCTGTGGCGGGTTTTCACATACTCGGCTTTGACGAGATCTACTCCTCTCCGCTCCCATGGAATTCAGGGACGGTGGAGTGTGCGCACGGCACATTGCCGGTTCCCGCGCCGGCGGTATCCGAGCTCATGAGAGGAATACCCGTGTATCAGCACCGCATACGCGCAGAGATGGTGACGCCGACCGGCGCGGCAATCCTCAAAACCCGGGTCCGCCGATTCGGCTGCATGCCGGCGCTGCGGGTGACGCGCATCGGCTATGGGGCGGGGAGCGCCCAGTTTCACAATTTTCCCAACCTCCTCCGGCTAGTGATCGGGGAAGCCATAGAGAGTGAGGGGGACGATTCGGTGGCGGTGATCGAAACAGGAATAGACGATATGTCCCCCACGGTTTATAATTATCTAAGCGAGAAGCTGTTCGAGGGAGGAGCGCTGGATGTCTTCACGACACCGGTTCTCATGAAGAAGAACAGGCCCGGCCAGCTCCTCACGGTCATCTGCCCGCCGCGCATCATGTCATCACTCGCCGATATTATATTCCGCGAGAGCACGACATTGGGTGTGCGGTACAGGGAAGAACAGCGACTTGTTCTCCCCAGGTCGAGCGAGCAGGTGCAGACCCCTTACGGGCGCGTGCGGGTCAAGGTTGCGCAACGCCCGGGCGGCCGGATTACCGTCTCGCCGGAGTACGATGACTGTGCCCGCCGCGCGGCGGCGAAGCGTGTTTCGCTCCGCGAGGTGATGGATGCCGCATCCCTCGCTGCGGAGGAGATGATGAGGAAGAGGGGCGTCAGTTGCATCCTGAAGGACAGAATTCCTGAGGCGTGAAATGAGGAGACTTCGACATGCCTGACATGAAGGAGCTGCTGGAAACGGTGGTGAGCGAGGGGGCTTCGGACCTGCACATCTGTGTGGGTTGTCCCCCGATAATTCGCATTGACGGGAAGCTGGAGCCGATCAACGACACGTCGCTCACTCCTGTCGATACGGAGAAATTTGTCCGGAGCATCACGTCGGATCAGAACCAGGAGCGGGTAAGGGAACGGGGCGGAGTGGATTTCGGATTCGGTTTTGGCGACAAGGCCCGCTTCAGGGTGAGCGTGTACAAACAGAAAGGGGCATTCGCCATTGCTCTTCGTCTGATCCCCTCACGCATGCTGTCCCTCCAGGAGATCGGCCTCCCGCTGTCCTTGAAGAACCTTCTGTTCAAGCCGCGCGGATTGATCTTAATTACGGGGCCCACCGGATCGGGAAAGACGACAACACTCGCCGCGATGATCAACGTCATCAACCATGAGAGGGACTGCCACATCCTCACCATCGAGGATCCGATAGAGTATTACCATGATCATGCGAAGTCCGTGGTCACGCAGAGGGAGGTGGAGGTTGACGTTCCTGATTTCAGCGAAGCGATCGTGCGGGGATTGCGCCAGGACCCGGATGTCATCCTTATCGGTGAGATGCGTGACCTCGCCACGATGGAGGCCGCTATCAGAGCTGCGGAGACGGGACACCTCGTATTCTCCACCCTCCACACCACGGGCGCGGGACGCACGGTGGACCGGATCATTGACGCGTTCCCGGTAGGGCAACAGGCCCAGGTGAGGTCTCAGATCTCGCAGAGCATTATCGCGGTCATCTCCCAGGTATTGCTCGTTCGAGCCGGCGGGAAGGGCCGGGTGGCCGCGTTTGAGATCATGCTGGCCACTCCGTCAATACAGAATCTCATCAGGGAGAACAAGACGTTCAGGATCAATTCCGACATTCAGACAGGGTCACGGTACGGCATGAAGACGCTCGACATGTCGCTCATGGAACTGTACAGGCAGGGGACGATCAGCTATGAATCGATGATGACTGCGGCGCAGGACCCCGAACAGATCGTGATCCAGCTGGGGGGACAGATAAAGAAATAATGATTGACCGCGGGGATTGGGTGTGTTAATCTTTGCCTTAAAATTGAGCCAGGTTTCTGGGGATGTTTTCCCACCCCTTTTCAATCCTGTGACTACAATCCAAGTGGTTGCCATTCGGAACGAGCATTGTAATGCGCGCGAGACAGGCGCGTAGGTGATCTGACCTTTCGGTGCACATCCATGACTAATCACACCCATAAATGCAGTGAACAGGGAATAGTGCAATTCTTGCGATTTCACACTTTACACTTTACACTTTACACTTTCCACTGTAGTTAAAGGTATCAGGTGCAGAGGCAGAAACTTTTCCTCATCGATGGTATGTCGTGCGCGTACAGGGCTTTTTACGCCATCAGAGAACTCAGGACTTCCTCCGGGGAGCCGACCAATGCGGTATACGGATTCACGAATATACTGCTGAAGATCATCCGTGAGCACGCGCCCGACGCACTTGCGGTCGTTTTTGACAGCAAGGCCCCGACATTTCGCCACGAGCGCTACGAGGCGTACAAGGCGCACCGGAAGCCGATGCCTGAAGATCTCGTGGGGCAGCTCCCCCTTATCAGGGAAGTACTGGGGGCATACCATATCGCCACGCTTCAGAAAGAGGGGGTTGAGGCCGATGATCTTATGGCGAGCCTCGCGAAAAAGGCGGTCGGCTCCGGCTACGACGTCTACCTGGTGACCAGCGACAAGGATATGCTCCAGATCATCCGAGAGCATGTTGCGATTATAAAACCTGAGAGCGGGGAGCTCTACGATCGCGCTTCGGTGCTCCGGCGCTACGGCGTCGAGCCGCAAAAGATCGTTGATGTCCTGGCGCTTTCGGGAGATGCGAGCGATAACGTGCCGGGGGTCCCGGGGATCGGGGAGAAAACAGCAATTGAGCTTGTGAAGGAGTTCGGGGATGTGGAGGGGGTGTTAAGGAACGTGGAGCGAATCAAGGGTGAGAAGAAGCGCGATCGTCTGAAACGCTTCGCCGATCAGGCGAGGCTTTCACTGGATCTGGTTACCCTCAGGAGTGATATCCCCATTGAGATCGGTCTCGAGGAGTGCCGGTTGAGGGAACCCGACCCGAACAGGATCGCGGAGCTCTTCCGGAAGCTGGAGTTCAAGAAACTCCACTCGGAAGTCGCAGGGGGGAGAGAGACGGCAGAGAGGGCGTACCACTGCATCAGCGATGAAGAGACCTTTCGCACTCTTCTTGAACAACTCTCCGCCCAGAGGGTTTTTGCCCTGGGCCTCGAAACGACGAGTGGAGAGCCGATGAAAGCCGATGTAGTGGGGATCGCGTTCAGCATGCAGCCTGCCGAAGGATGGTACGTTCCTCTCAATGGGAGTCTTGACCCCGGATCTATCGTGTCCGGTCTTCGCCCGATTCTGGAACGGGAGGATATTCGCAAGGTCGGACAGAACATAAAGTTCGATATCCTCGCGTTGAGGAAAATGGGGATCGAACTCAAGGGGGTCTCATCTGATACGATGATTGCCGCCTACCTCCTCAATCCGGCAAAGACAGGCTACGGCCTTGAGGACCTCTCCCTCGAATATCTGGATAGGAGAATCACGCCGATTTCCGACGTCATTGGGTCGGGCAAGAAAAAGATAAGTATGGGCGATGTGCCTCTCGAGAGGGTTGCCGATTATGCCTGCGAGAGGGCGGACGTCACTCTGCAGCTGTTCAAGATGCTCGAACTGAGAATAGAACAGGAGGGGATGGGCGAGCTTTTCAGGGAAGTAGAGATGCCGCTCGTGAGGGTCCTCGCGGGGATGGAGGAAAGGGGTATCAGCCTCGACAGCTCCCTCCTCGATCGCCTTTCGGTCGAATTGCAGAAGCAGCTCGATATTCTGGAGGGAGCGATCTACGAAATGGCGGGGGAACGCTTCATGCTCAATTCTCCCATGCAGCTAGGCCGCATTCTATTTGAGAAACTTCGCCTCCCCGTTTCGCGGAAGATCAAGACCGGCTACTCGACTGACTCTGACGCCCTCCTTGGTCTCTCGCTGCTCCACCCCCTCCCCGTAAAGCTGCTCGAGTACCGCCAGTTGAGCAAGTTGAAGTCGACGTACATAGATGCCCTGCCGCGCATGGTGAATCCCCGGACGGGGCGGATCCACGCCTCGTTCAACCAGACGGGGACTGCGACGGGGAGGCTTTCGTCGAGCGACCCCAATCTCCAGAACATTCCTATTCGCACGGAGCTGGGGCGACGTATCAGAGCCGCGTTTATTCCCGGCGATAAGGGAATGCTTTTCCTCTCCGCGGACTATTCGCAGATCGACTTGAGAATACTGGCGCACCTGTCCGGTGATGGGAAGCTGACGAGCGCCTTTGAAACTGACGCCGATGTTCACAGCCACACCGCCTGCGCGATCTTTGGCGTTGATCCATCGCAGGTGACTCCCGAAATGCGGAGACAGGCGAAGACCATCAACTTTGGAATCGTGTACGGCATGAGCGCATACGGCCTCTCGCGCGAGCTGGGCATTGATCCGGCGGAGGCACAGGGTTTCATTACCCGGTATTTTGACTATTACCGGGGCGTCCGCTCCTATATCGATGAGAGCCTCGCTGCGGCGGAGGAGCGCGGATATGTTGCCACTATTCTTAATCGGAGGCGCTCCGTGCCGGAGTTGAAAAGCAACAACAGGTCGACACGCGAAATTGGGCAGCGCATCGCGATCAATACTCCGATCCAGGGATCGTCCGCCGACCTGATCAAGATCGCAATGCGGGACATCGGAATGGAACTCTCGGGAGAAAAATGGCGTGCTGCAATGCTGATACAGATTCACGACGAACTTTTGTTCGAAGTGGACCAAAAACAGGCCTCCGACCTGGGCCGGATGGTGAAGGAGAAGATGGAGGGGGCGTGGAAATTCCGCGTGCCGATCAAGGTCAATCTGAAGACGGGAAGTAACTGGGGAGTGCTGTGATTGAGTATCGGGGTACGGGAGTATGGGGGTATCGGAGTGTTGAAGTGAGATGATATTCGTGGTTTAGATTTTACTCCGAAACCCCGACACTCCCATACTCCGACACAGCCATAATGTGTCATTTGGATTTGCGGTCGCACAGGATTTGGCAGGGTGAGCAGGTGTTAAAGGTAGCGATCACCGGCGGCATAGGGACGGGAAAGGCGACGGTTGCGGATTTCTGTGGCCGTCTCGGAGCACTCGTGATCGATGCGGATGAGATCGCGCATGAAGCTATTGCTCCCGGCACCGAGGGATGGAAATGCGTTGTGGAAGTTTTTGGAAGGGAGCTGCTCAGATCTGACAGAACGGTTGACAGGAAGGCATTGGCGCATAGGGTGTTTGGCGATCCCGCCGGGCTCGCACAGCTCGTATCGATTGTTCACCCGCGGGTCATTGCTGAAGTAGACCGTAGGCTCGCTGTATCGGAAAGGGAGGGGAAGTACACCGTTGCGGTGGTCAATGTTCCCCTTCTCTACGAGGCAGGCATGGAGAAGAGGTTTGATAGGGTAGTGGTTGTTACATGTCCGCCCGAGAAACAGCTGAGGCGTTGCCAAAGGCGGAATGGATTGTCCCGAGAGGAGGTAGAGCGGAGGATGAAGGCACAGATGCCCCTCGAGGAGAAGGCAGCGCGTGCGGATTATGTTATCGATAACGGCGGTACACGGGAGAAAACGGAGAAACAGGTGAGGGACGTATGGAAACAATTAACAGGAGGAAATTTGTGAGACCGAGAACGAGGAGTGAGTCGGTGAAGAGCAGTGTCAGTGAGCAGAACAACGAAGTTCCGAAGACCGCAGTGGAAAACGCGGTAGTCACCGAGGCGGAGAAGGCGCCGCGCCCGAAAATCGAAGGAGCGCCGACAGGGGAGCAGATCAACATCAGCAAGCTCCAGCAGATGACGATGTCCCAGTTGACCAAGATGGGCAAGGATCTCAAAATCCCCGGCATTGCGACCCTCAAAAAGCATCAGCTCATCCTTGAGGTTCTCAAGGCGAGGGCCGTGGAGAACGGGCTCATGTTCGGCGAGGGCTGCCTAGAGATTCTCCCGGACGGCTTCGGCTTCCTCCGCTCTCAAAACTATAACTACCTCCCGTGCCCTGAAGATATCTACGTTTCACCCTCTCAGATACGGAAGTTCGATCTCAAGAAGGGTGACACGGTTTCCGGCCAGATCCGTCCCCCGAAAGACAAGGAACGCTATTTTGCCCTCATCCGCGTCGAAGCGATCAACTATGAGGACCCCGAGAAAACGAAGGACAAGATCCTCTTCGACAACCTCACCCCCCTCTACCCTCGTGAGAGATTTATCCTTGAGACGACGCCCGACAATGTCAGCATGCGGGTATTCGACCTGCTCACTCCAATCGGCAAGGGGCAGCGCGGCTTGATCGTATCTCCCCCACGCGCGGGGAAGACGATGCTCCTCCAGGCGGTCGCAAACAGCATTACGAGGAACAACCCCGAGTGCTACCTTATCGTCCTCCTCATTGATGAGCGTCCCGAGGAGGTGACCGATATGGAGCGGACGGTGAAGGGCGAGGTGGTCAGCTCGACCTTTGACGAGCCGGCGGACCGCCACGTGCAGGTTGCGGAGATGGTGATCAATAAGGCGAGGAGGCTTGTGGAACATAAGCGCGACGTGGTGATCCTCCTCGACAGCATTACGCGATTGGCGCGCGCCTATAACGTTATCCAGCCGCACAGCGGGAAGATACTTTCCGGCGGTGTGGACTCGAATGCGCTCCAGAAGCCGAAGCGGTTTTTTGGCGCTGCGAGGAATATCGAGGAGGGCGGGAGTCTCACGATCATTGCTACCGCGCTGATCGACACGGGAAGCAGGATGGACGACGTGATCTTCGAGGAGTTTAAAGGGACCGGTAATATGGAGATTCACCTCGACCGCAGGCTCATGGATAAGCGGGTGTTCCCTGCGATCGACATCGAGAAGTCAGGGACAAGGAAAGAGGAACTGCTGCTCCACAAGGATGAGCTCGTGAAGGTATGGATGCTCCGGAAGGTCCTCAGCGGCTTGAACCCGGTCGAAGCGATGGAGCTCATCGTCGAAAAACTCAAGAAAACCAAGAGCAACGCGGAATTCTTGGTGACGCTCAATCAATAAGATAGCGGCTGGTAGTTGGGGGTTAGTAGATAGGTGCTAGGGGTTGATAATTACTAATGAGAGTAGATTATTCTTTACACTTTTCGCTGTGGTCATTGCGAGCGAAGCGAAGCAATCTCCTGCCAGTTAATATGTTGAGATTGCTTCGTCGCTACGCTCCTCGCAATGACATGTTAAATATTTAATATTCTCTGTAATAAGAATGAGGGAGCGGTGCACTCAACAAACTTGAAAAGCGCTGAGATCAGCTATCCTAACCCCTAACTACTGACTACTTTTGTCTAGAAAAGGAGGTTGTAATGAAAAAGGAGATTCATCCGAAGTATGTCGATGCGGTCATCACCTGCGCCTGCGGCGAGGTGATTCATACGCGCTCGACAAAGAAGGAAATCAAGGTGGGGGTTTGTTCAAAGTGTCACCCCTTCTTTACCGGAACGCAGAAGTTCCTCGATACCGCGGGCCGCGTGGAGCGGTTCATAAAAAAATATGCAGGTGCGAAGAAGAAGCCGAAGAAGGTACGCAAGGTGCAGCCTGTAGCCGCTCCTGATAAGAAGACGGCGCCGACCGCACCTGTCGCAGCCCCCGCTGCACCCGCGGAACAGGTTGCGCCTGTGCCTGTCGCAGTCGGGGAAAAAGCTCAGACTGATGAGTTGCAACAGGCTCCTGCTACAGCACCTGCGGCATCGGCGGAGGAGGTTGCGACTGCCGCCCCTGTCGCGGCGGAGGCCGAGGAAGCGTCCGTGGATACTGCGGTCGAGGAAAAAGCTCAGACTGAGGTGTTGCAACAGGCTCCTCCTACAGCAGCTGCGGCACCGGCGGAGGAGGTTGCCCCTGCCGCCCCTGTCGCAGAGCGGGCAACGCCGATTCCCGATGCAAAGACTGAGCAGGAGAAGCAACCACCTGAGGATCCCTCTGCAGGAGCGGAGTCCTGACGGCCAGAAATATTTGGTGTAGCCGCACAAATTTAGAGAAGCAGGCTCATTGTTGTATTTTTCATAACCTTGTACTATAGGGGTTCTCTTTCATTGCGTGGGGAAGTTTTCCTTCTCCCCCCTTCATTGCCTATGGCGAGCAAGTGTGAAGCTCGTCCCTGCCGGCAAGCGCCCGGGGCGGCGGCTGGAGGATCGCGGGAATGACCCATGAAAGAGGAGAGGGTAGTGGGTCAATTCGACCAAGGGTGGAGTTATTCTATGCTGTAGGGGCGCGATGAACTTGTCCTGAGCAATTCGGCTGCGCTCAGTATAAACTTGGTCGAAGGATCGTGCCCGGGTTCGATGAATCGAAATTCTGAAGATTAATGCTCCCCAAACTGATCCACTGCTGAAGAGAGCCTGATGGGGATATAATTCATACGAGCGAGGAGATGCGATATGTTACGAGAGCGCATGGATGCGTTAAAGGCGCGCCTCAGCGAGATTGAGGGACAAATCAGCGACCCTGCGGTTATTGGCCAGCAGTCGAAATATAGGCGGCTCGCTCAAGAGCACGCGGGCATTACGGAGGTGCTTGCGAGTTATCGGGAATATGAACGCGTAGCGGAAGAGCTCGTGGGTAACGAGCGCCTCCTGAGGGAGGAGAAGACCGACGGTGAGTTCAGGGCGCTCGTCGAACAAGAGCTCCAATCACTCACAGAGCAAAAGAAGCGTCTGGAGGACGAGGTCATGCGCTACCTCCTGCCGAGGGATAAAGACGACGATCGTAATACGATCGTCGAGATCCGGGCGGGGACGGGCGGCGATGAGGCGGCGCTTTTCGTCGCGGATCTCTTCCGCATGTACTCCCACTACGCCGAGAAACGGGGATGGAAGGTGGAAACGATGGATAGCCACCCCACAGGGATCGGTGGATTCAAAGAGATCATCTTCTCCGTGGAGGGGAAAGACGTGTATCGGAACATGAAGTACGAGAGCGGGGTGCACCGGGTGCAGCGGGTGCCGGCGACCGAGGCGAGTGGACGCATTCATACCTCTGCGGCCACTGTTGCGGTGCTGTCCGAGGCGGAGGATGTCGAGGTGAAGATAGATCCGAAGGATATCCGGGTGGACGTATACCGCTCATCCGGCCACGGCGGCCAGAGTGTGAACACAACAGACTCGGCCGTAAGGATCACCCATCTGGCGACAGGGCTCATGGTCACATGTCAGGATGAGAAATCGCAACATAAAAACAAGGTCAAGGCGCTTCGCGTGCTTCGGGCAAGACTGAAAGAAAGGATGGAGGAAGAGCAGGCGGAGAAGGTATCCAGCTTGCGGCGTTCGCAGGTTTCGACCGGCGATCGCAGCGCCAAGATCCGCACGTATAACTTCCCCCAGAACCGTGTGACCGACCATCGCATCGGCCTTACTGTGTACAATCTTGAATCGGTCATCGAGGGAAACCTGGACGAATTTACCGCCGCGCTCATGGCGAAGGATCATGAAGAAAAGCTGAAGCAGTGTTGAACGCGCGACGGACCTGAGGGAGAATATCCGGTGGAACAACTAACGGAGCCAAAAACCAACCGCCTCATCGACATCATCAACTGGGGGCGGGAACTTTTTCTGCGGCGGCGCGTGTCGCATGCCCGCTACACTATCGAAGTGCTTCTGGAACATATCCTCGGCAAGAAGCGGGCCGAATTGTACCTGGACTACGACTATCGCCTCTCCGCTCACGAGATGGATCTGCTCAGGGGCTATATCGTGAGGAGGCTCGATCACTGGCCCCTCTGGCACCTTGTGGGGACGGTGGAGTTTTACGGACTTAAGATGTCGGTTGACTGCAGGGTTCTCATCCCCCGGCCGGAGACGGAGCTGGTGGTTGAATGTGCGCTGAGCGAACTCGCGAAGAATCAGCCCATGCGCGTGAGATACGTTGCCGACATAGGAACCGGGAGCGGCAATATCGCGATAGCGATCGCCAGGGCGCGGAGCGACGTCTTTATCTATGCCGTGGATATCTCCGCGGAGGCGCTCGAGGTCGCCGATGCGAACGCCGGGAGACATGGCGTGGACGGTGCAATAAGCCTCCTGCGGGGCGATCTGCTGGAACCGTTCAAGAGCGGAAGGAGATGCCTTGATATGATCGTTTCCAACCCTCCCTATGTCGCCGAGGGTGAATGGGGGAGCCTGCCTCCAGAGGTGCGCGCGCGCGAGCCGCGCCTGGCCCTCTATGGCGGCAGCGACGGTCTGGAGAAGATCAGACGCGTTGTCGCGGATGCGCCTGGGTGTCTGGTCAGCGGAGGTCTCCTTATCATGGAAGTGGGACACGGGCACGCAGCCCCGGTAAGAGAGATGATTCTACGCTCAGGAGAGTACTCCGCCGTCGAAATACACAAGGATTATTCAGGCATCGAGCGTGTCGTGCTGGCGCGGCGGAATATTGAGTGATCAGGCAATTGGGCGATTGAGTGATTAAGCGATTAGGTGATCATTGTTTTTCCTAGTTGCAGAATCGCCTAATCGCCTAATTGCAATTTTATATTGGGATTTATGTTGGAAATTTCAGAGTATGGATAAGATCATCATACGCGGTGGGAGAAAGCTCAGGGGATCTGTCGCAATCAGCGGTTCGAAGAATGCCGCCCTCCCCATCATGGCCGCCTCTCTCCTTGGCGACACTCCCGCATATATCACGAACGTTCCGTGCGTAACGGACATCCGTACGATGGCAGATATACTCGCCGCGCTCGGAGCGAAAGTCGACTTTCCCTCTCCCCACGAAGTCGTCATTGACCCCTCCGGACTTTGCAATCCAACCGCGCCCTACGAGCTCGTGCGGAAAATGAGGGCCTCGATCTGTGTGCTTGGGCCGCTGCTGGGGGCGATCGGGAGGGCGCGCATCTCTCTCCCGGGAGGGTGTGCGATCGGCGCCAGGCCTATTGACCTGCACATCAAGGGGATGAAACAGCTCGGCGCCGCGACGCGCCTCTCCCACGGTTTCGTCGTCGCCGATGGCACAGGGATGCGCGGTGCGGAGGTTTTTCTCGGCGGGCGGTTCGGATCGAGCGTGCTTGCCACCGCCAATGTTCTCATGGCTGCGGTGAAGGCGAGAGGCGTCACCAGGATCGAAGGGGCCGCGTGCGAGCCGGAAATTGTGGATCTCACCCATTTTCTTTGCGCGATGGGGGCGAGAATCGATGGAATCGGTTCCCACACGCTCAGGGTCGAGGGGGTGAGGAAATTGCGGGGAGCGCGGCACAAACTTATCCCCGACCGGATCGAAGCGGGAACATATATGATCGCCGCCGCCATCACGAAAAGCGAATTGCTCCTTAAAGGGGCGAGGGCTGACCATCTTCGGGCAGTTATCGAAAAGATCGAGGAGGCGGGCGTCGGGATTTTCGAAAGTTCCGGCGCGATACGCGTGAACGGGAAAGGAAAACGCCGCGTCGTGGACGTCACCACGCATCCCTACCCCGGATTCCCCACCGATCTTCAGGCACAGATGATCGCGCTCATGACCATCTCGCCGGGGATCAGCGTGATCACGGAAAAGGTGTTTGCCGAGAGATTCATGCATGTCCCGGAATTGAACCGGATGGCAGCATCCATTTTCCTCGAGGGATCAAGCGCCATCATCAGGGGAGTGAAATCCCTGAGCGGGGCTCCGGTGATGGCGTCCGACCTCCGGGCGAGCGCGGCGCTCATCCTTGCCGGACTGGTGGCGCGGGGCGAGACAGTTGTTGACAGGGTTTATCACATTGATCGCGGCTATGAAAATATTGAGGAGAAGCTCCGCGGGCTGGGGGCGGAGATCGAACGCGTCAGGTAGTGTGGTGTCCCGGAAGTAACTTGTCTTGCTCATGACATTGCGAGGAGCGAAGCGACGAAGCAATCTATTGGCTGACAACTAGTTGGAATTGCTACACTTTCGCTCTCACTGACAAAGACCTATGTGTTATTTCTGAGACGGCACACTGCAGGGGCCGGTCGCGGAAAGAGGGGAGGGGAGAGACCATAAAGGCGAAACATCACCTCGCTGCGTCGCTGGCGGTGAGCGGGATACTCTACCTCTTCTTTAGATCGTTCGCTATCAGTTTCTGGAGCTTTATCGGCGGGACGCTGATCGACCTTGATCATTTCTACGATTACGCGCGCCACCCCGAGCGTTCGCCGAGAGGGCCGCTGGATCTGCGCCATTTCTTTGAGGTGGTCGAGGGATGCAGATTGATCAATGTATATGTGTTGCTTCACTCGTGGGAACTCGTGGCCTTCTTGCTTCTCGTGGGATGGTGGCTGCCGATGGTGGGAACGGTGTTGATACCCCTCACGTTTGGAATGGCAATTCACCTTATGTTGGATGCGCTGGCAAATCCTACGACGGTAGCGGGCTACAGTCTTTTGGGGCGTATGCGCAGCGGATTCTCGGGCATGTATTTTTTCAAGGATCGGCGCCCGCCGCGTTAGGTGTTAAATCTTCCCTTCTCAATCCTCGTGATGAGTTTGTTGAGGAGCGAGATAATCTGCTGCTGGTCCGCTGCCTGAATTTTGATGGATGTTTCAATACCCTCGAATTTCGCGATAAGGAACGATTCTTCGCAATGCGCGGCGAACGTGAATGGTTTCTGATCTACGGGTGCGTACATTAGCACCAGCCTTTCATATTTGTCTTGCGTGAGCCAACCCGCTCAAGGCTACGACATAACAACATAATTATTTCAAAACTCTTGATAGTGCGCAACTATTTTTGATAGTTTAAATTAAATTCTTGGATTCCGGGAGGTGAGCGATGGACGCGATGGATGCGATACGGAGCAGGCGCAGTGTACGCGCCTTTAAAACGAATCCTATTCCACAGAAGATTATCGAAAGTATCATCGACGCGGGGAGGCTCGCGCCGACGGCCAGGAATGTCCAGCCGTGGAAATTCGTGGTGGTGCGAGACGTGAAGAGCCGCGCGCAACTCGCAAAGCTCGCCACCACGGGGCCATTTATTGCCGAGGCCCCGGTATGCGTCGCCGTGTTCTGCGAAGATACCAAGTACTGGATGGAGGATGGGTGCGCGGCAACGGAAAATATCATCATCGCCGCGCGCGCCCACGACCTCGGACACTGCTGGGTAGCGGGGGACAAGAAGCCGTATGCAGGCGAGGTGTCTCAGTTGCTTGGAGTCCCTGTGGGACATCGCCTCGTTTCGCTCATCGCGCTCGGCTATCCGAAAGAGGATCCATCACCGGTTCCCAAGAAGAGCCTCGAAGAGGTGTTGCACTGGGAGAGATTTTAACTACAGTTGAAAGTGTAAAGTGTAAGGTGTAAAGTATAAAGTATGCAGCGTAAGGAACAGGTTAATTTATAAACTTTAATCTCTTGTTGCTGTAGATGAAGTTTTTCGTGCTATTCTATTTTATATTTTACACCTTAAACTTCTGTTGCCATGAATTAAGCTTTTTATATGATTTGGGTTATACCTTACACCGAATGCTTTGGTATTATTATTTTAATCTTTACACTTTAAACTTTACACCTTAAACTTTCGTTGCCGTAATTGTGGTGGGTGTAGCTCAGCTGGTTAGAGCACCTGACTGTGGCTCAGGTTGTCGGGGGTTCGAATCCCCTCATCCACCCCAGTTTTTCGCGTTCCACGCGAAAAACAGAGCAATCGAGAATCGAGATTCTAAAGTCGAAAATATAATAAGTGCAGATCTCGATTGCGATCTATTCTCAATTATCGAATCTCGCAATGGAGACACAGACAGAACCTCATAACCCGGGGTTCTGTCTTTTGTTTTTACGGACAGAATTGAGGATCGGAGTAATACTATCTTGGCCGAAGCTGATAGTTATGAGAAAATCTAAGCTCTGGCGGGTGGTTGAATAAATAGAAGGTAGGGTTATGAGACCCAAATTTTGCAGTAGTATACTCCTCATAAGCACAGTGATATTCGCCATCCCCTTTTTGTGTTATTACTTTGCGCTTATGTTTGGAGAATTGTTTTTCGGACGACCTAGTTCCACTTGGGCTATTGGGTTTATCTGGATTCCCTTATTGGTCTTTCGTCCTGCCGTAGTAGGCATGGTTGTCGGGTTCATAATTTGGATAGTGTTCACCAGGCTAAAATTGTCAGATGAGATAATGAAGAAGATCCGTTATTCGTTGTTGGCATTGTTGATAGTGATAAGTATTTTAGGCGTTGCTCTGGGACTTAAGAAAGTAGTCGAACGCGAAAATTACTATGCTCCTCGGGTTGTTAGTGGGAAGGATCAACTGAAAAAAACACAATTTCTTACAAACGACAAATTGCGCGGTATCAGGTCAATTTCTGTAGTTACAGACAAACCATCCGCCAATGAAAAACTGGTAATCATCGGGTCGAAGGGAGCCCTTTTTACAGAATTGAGTGGGGCACAAGGAGCTTTTGTTTCTTTTGACAGGAGAGTTGGAGAAACTGTTCCTGTTGATGTTGAAGGAAACGGTGTGTTTGAGTTCATGAACTGCGGCGGAGGTTGGCAACCTGTTTCATTATTGGATTCCACAGGAAGGACCCTTTGGATGTACCCTTCTGAAACTCGTTCAGTGACGAAAGGGGCCGCCGACACAATGGCTGCCGGTGACTTAAATAAAAATGGGGTACTTGAGTTTGTAGTTGGCATGAACGCTAGTGGAGGACTTCACACATTAGATGCAAAGGGTAAGGAAATATGGAAGCAAGACGCTAGGAATGTGTTTAGTGTTGAAGTTATCGATGTAAATCAAGACGGTACACCAGAGATACTGCATAGTGATGTTGGCAAAGGGATTGTGATTCGCAAAGCAAATGGTGAGAAGCTTGGGAACATCAAGAACTGTGAAGGGGGGTTCTCATTACTACATCAGGGTAACATAAACAATCCGCTATTGCTTGTTCGCGATCATAACAGACTTAAGCTGATTGATCTGAAAGGCAATGTCGTAAGGTCTTTTGACCTACCCGGGCGCGGGCAAAGGCCTCAGGCCACTTTAATCTATTTTAACGGGAAACATAAACCTTCGTACTACGC
This sequence comes from Candidatus Auribacterota bacterium, assembly GCA_026392015.1. Classification (GTDB taxonomy): domain Bacteria; phylum Auribacterota; class Tritonobacteria; order UBA1439; family UBA1439; genus JAPLCW01. Next base: position 25,214 of record JAPLCW010000007.1, read on the forward strand.
TTTTGTACGCACTATTCAGGCAACAGGCAAAAGGTCAGATCTGACAGTTTATGATCCCGAGGGAAAACTTATTTATCATGAGCTATTCGAAGCATCGTATCTTGCGGCAGCGCCGCTCAGACAAAAAGAGAAAGGGGTCGATAACCTGCTTGTGGGAGAAAATTCAAAAGTTTGGTTATATAGCATGAACTGATATTCAAACTTTGTGAGGTGGAAGCGGCAGCCCCGATGATTAAGACGGGGCAAGGGGCCGGCATGCCGTAAGGACAGGAACTTTGTACGAATCAACTTCGAATACCGCCAGTGCGTAGAAGCCACGACCCAACCAACCGCTCGCTGTCGGAGGTGACTTTAATTTGTAACTGTCAAGCGGGGAACGAATTGGCGAGCCATATTTTAAGAAGGCAGAAACAACAATCGGGGCATCAGAAGGCTATCAGACAGGTTCTAACCTGGTCTACCCAGCCACCCCAGTCTTTTTACACAGACAGAGCCTCGCGATGCGGGGTTCTGTCTTTTTCTTTGTGGATCAGTGATTCCTTCGTAGCATAAAAAAATTGCATAATCCATGGGATAGGGTATATTCATGAATGAACCTCTTTTCCGCAGTTAATTGCTAAGGGAGAGGTAAGCAGATGAAAAGATGCCTGTTGTGGGCTTTATTTACGGCGCTGAGTGTGCTTCCAAATACAGGCGCGCTTGCCCAACTTCAATATGGTTCCCCATGGCCGATGTTTCACTGTAACCTGGAGCACACGGGCCTGAGCTCTTATGCAGGGCCTTATATTCCACGGCTGGCGTGGACCTATAGTGTTCTGCTCAACAGGAAATTAGACTTTCTTCACAGCTCAGTTTTGTATGATCTCCCTCCATGGTCCCCACGGTTTGTGAGCTCACACAGCGTCCGAGATTAGCAGCCCTTCTCCTGTCTCTTGCATTCTCCAGCTTTCTTTTTCTTTCCTCGTGAAGCTCATACCGTGATCCTGAGTAATAGTCCTTCGGCCTCATGTACTCGATGCCGGCATGAAGCCTCTCACTGTTGTAGTACTCCACCCACTTGCCGATAATCTCCCTCGCACGGGA
>JAPLCW010000115.1 GCA_026392015.1 Candidatus Auribacterota bacterium
CCTATTCATTATAATGCAATAAATAATGCAGTGGGAAGAAAAATATTTTCGTGGCTTATTCAACATGGCAAAAAACAGGATTAGAGGCCTATAAGCCATGGTTTCTTAGGTGAGAAGAAATCTTATTCGTCAGAGCTGACTACAGGACTTTCCCCGTTTTTCGATCATCAGTTTCATTTATCTATTACTCCACTACATTGTCATTCCCGCGCAAGCGGGAATCCACTCTCCGGGTATACGTTATTATTTTTAGCCTGGATGCCTGCTGGAGTTTACCCTCGTGAAAACGGGGGCAGGCATGACAAAAATACAGTTCCTGGCCTGATTATGTGTTAACAGTTGCTGAATGTAGTATTCTCTTCTCCATCAGGCTATTACCTGAATTTTGCACGTCCGAAACGACTAAATACCGGTTTTTGCCGATAAAGACTGGTTGTGACGGCAATCGCACTGTGATGATAATGTAACCCAACTGGTTACTTCCGTGCAAAAAATATTTTGCACGAGGGCACGTTGTAATTCAGGTATTACATATTCTCACCTGGGAAAAACGGGGAAAGTCCTAGGTGCAATAACCCGGAACGGCGGATAAACACGCATCTGTCGCGTTCCAAAAATTCAAACTTCAAAACTCAAAACAAGCTCAAAATCCCAATTTCCGTAATGGGTCACTTATGGGTGGTATCCATTTCGCTTGTCATCCCGGCACTTCGACTGCGCTCAGTGTAAACTCGAGCGGGGATCCATTATGAAGCCTGGATTCCTGCTTTCGCAGGAATGACATATTCAGCAATGTACCCCCCATAAGTGACCCATTACCAATTTCCAAAGCCAAAACTATTGGAATTTGGGATTTGTTTTGAATTTTGAGTTCGTTTTGAGTTTTGGATTTTGAAGTTTGAATTTTGGATGGAATTCCTCCTCCCCCGATTGGTCCTTATCCACCATCTCGGAGATAGCCTACTCCAGTGGATACAGAAATTCCAGACAGCGTCCGATCCGCCTCCTCCAGTAAAGCTCATTGTGGTAGTGGCCCTCGGCGATGACCCCGAGGAGGTTCTCCTCCGGAATCATTTTTTTATCCCGGGCGATCTGGACGAGATCCCTCGTGAGTCCGGTGTGATCATCGCGGCTCGGTTGATCGTAGGACCAGCGCGTGCCGCAATCAAGGTAGAGCCTGGCCATAGGTAGCCTGCGGGCGGAGCTCATCTTCGCCTTCACGGGATCGTCGGGAATGTGCGCGTACGAGAAGCTCCCTATCACACCGAATACATCCGGGCGCTTCACCGCGGCGTAGAGCGCGCAGTTCGCGCCGAAGGATGCGCCGATGATTCCCACTTCGCGGCGATCTTTCGAGATGTTGATTTCCTTCCTCAACTCGGGAAGCACCCTGTCGGCAACAAATCTGACGTAGAGATCAGCCCTCCCGCGCGGAGGCGGCAGATAGCTGCAATCCCTCTTGGGATGGGAAAAGACGGCAACCAGCACCAGATCCCGGCACCTTCCGCGACGCGCGAGGTCCAGCGCGATTGCATCGGTGTGCCATCCGCCGTACGCCCCCTGATTTTTCCACTGATTCTGTCCGTCGTTCAGGATCGCCACGGGGTAAGGCTTCCGCTCTGTGCTTGAATAATCGCGCGGCAACATCACATTTATCTTGTAATAGTGGGCGAGCTCACGACAGTAGATCTCCGTCGTGAAAGAGACAGGCTCCTGGCGAAAATGCGGCGGGCAAACAGGGAAAAACTCCCCGTCCCTGAGGTAGAGCGTTCTCCCAGACGGATCGTAGCACCCGCGGCCATGCGGCCTGTCTTCGTGTCCCTGACAGGAGAGATAAAACTTCCTTCCCTCCGCCAGCGAGAAAGATGCCTCGAACAAACTCTCGTCGCGCCATCGCCCCGGCCCCCTCTTCTTCATCCTTGCCTGAGTGAGCTCCTGCCCGCGGCGATCACAGATATTCACGCGCGGCTCATTCCAGCCGCTGTAGTAGAAGAGCTTCATCGTTTTTCTCCTGACAGATTCGAGGTCCGGTTTCCTTAGCCTGCGGCTCCTGCGCACAGAGTGGGGGAACCCCCTCGCGATCCATTCGGCCACAGACCGGGTGACCGGAATGTGGAAACGGCTCATGAGGATGCTCCCATGCGAGTATCCCTCGCAGAGGAGTCTCGCGGCATTATAATAACGCGCGAGCTCGGCTTGTGCGTCGTCATGATGGGAAACGCTGATAACGAGCACAGGGCAGGCGATTTTTGAGGCATCCACGTCAATCCGATCGATCTCGAGCTCTCGGTAGGCGCGGCCGGAGAGGAAAGACTGCCGAAAGTACGCGAGTGTTTCGCGGAACTCCCGGTCGCTTACCGCCATCCCCATCATCTCCTCAACGATCTGACGCTTCGGCACAAAATGCATTACGGGAGGGACAGTGCGTAGCGCGCCGGTTACTTCCCCTATCGCCTGCGCCACCTGCTTCGGCCAGTCGCTGTCGTAAAGGATCAGCGCCGTCGCACCGTGCATTTCGGCAAACTTCTGGACGAGCATTCCCCCCATGCTGTATCCGGAGTAGATCGCATTATCAAGATGAAGATGGTTGCGCACGGAAAGTATATCGTCGAGATAGTCGCGATAGCCAAGTCCCGAGACCCCGCGGTACCTGCTCTTGTAGTAGCCCCGGAGATTGAGCGCGTACGAAGGCCAGCCACGCGCCGCCCAGTAATCAAGCTGCTGGCGGCAGATCCAGCTCCCGTCGAACGCTCCCCCGACGAAGAGGATCGACGTCTTACCGGTCTCCATCTCCGGGAGGACGCCCTCGACAAAGATGCGGTGCCTCCCGATATATGCACTAAAATCCCGGACCCTGTAACAAGGCTGCCCGGAGTGGATTTTACTATGTGCGGACATTATTCACCCCTTCTGAAAGTGGATATTATTACCCCTTGCGGCAAAATTGTCCACCACGATGTGGATTCCGGCGTAATGGGTCACTTATGGGGGCTACATTGCTGAATATGTCATTCCTGCCCCCGTTTCATGAGGGTAAACTCCAGCAGGAATCCAGGTTTCATACTGGATCCCACGAATTTCACGAATTATTCGAATTAGTTCCTTCTGCAACAGTTTTCAATTTGTGCAATTCGTACTATTCGTGGTTAAGAATCCTTTTAACAAACAATGAAACCGGGATGGCATGACGCGCATATATTGTGTATACTCATTCCATCATGAAACACAGCTGCGGCAGCGCCGAAAGGAGCGTGAGGATGAAAATAAACGTTCAAGTTCCATCGTGGATTGGGGTGTATCTGTTCTGCGCTGCGGCCTGCGCCTCCGGAGCGGAGAAACTCGATCCAATCCAGCTTGTCAAGCCCGAGTTGACTGGCGGCAAACCCCTCATGCAGGCGCTCGCCGAGCGGAAATCCCTGCGGTCATTCAGCGACAAAAAGCTTCGGCCCCAGCTTCTCTCGAATCTTCTCTGGGCGGCATTCGGCATCAACAGGCTCGAGTCGGGTAAACGCACCGCGCCGTCCGCCGTGAACTGGCAGGAGATTGACCTCTACGCTGCGACAGAACGCGGCCTCTTCCTCTATAATGCCCGGGCACACCGCCTGGATCCCGTGCTCGCAAAGGATATCCGCTCGTCTGCCGGCGAACAACCGTTCGTACGCGTGGCTCCGCTGGTGCTCATCTTTGTTGCGGACTATGCGAAGATGGGGGAGGCTCCTCAGGACAAGAAGGATTTCTACTCTGCAACCGACACGGGTTTCATCAGCCAGAACGTATATCTGTTCTGCGCATCGGAGGGATTGGCCACGGTCGTTCTCGGCATGGTTGACCGGCCTGCGCTCGCAAAGGTTATGGGGCTGAGGGGAGACCAGAAGATCGTCCTCACCCAGCCGGTGGGATACCCGAAGTAGGAGCCGCTCAGGCCTTCAACACCTCGCGCATCACTTTCAGGTTGAGCACATCCTCCCGATTGTACTCGAGGAGAGTGGCAAGAGATTTGGCGCAATCGTAGAGCTTGTAGTTGTGCCACAGTTGGACGGCCGCCTTCCCATCAACTCCGGTGAGGTTCCTCCTGATGCCGAGGATCTGTTCCACTTTCTTCATTCCGCCGTACAAACCCTTCCTGTGGCAGGAGTGCATAAGATCATGGTGTGTGCAGTACTCGGATAGATCCACGCCCAATTTCGCCTTGATGTAGGGGAGATCGAATCTCTCCCCGTTGTAGGTGTAGATGGCCTCGATACCCTGGATAAGCGTAATGAGGCGGGAGACACTGATATCATCCCCGACAAGCTGGGTGAGGGTACACTCCCCTTCGCGCTCTACGCAGACACCGATGACGGTGAGGTCTCCCCCCTCCGGCTCACAACTCGTCGTTTCAATATCAAGATAGGCAGCGGACATGCACGACCCCTCTTCCGGTGTGGTTCCTGAAATCCCTCGGCGCCGCAGCGCAGACGGCTATTTTTTCACCCTGGTGCACGCGATGAGGGTGTAGCCGCTCTCAACGCCCATTTTGGTTGCTCGCTCCATGGAAGTGTCGAGCACCTTGAGGGTGATCGTGTCATCGCTCAACTCACAAATGCCCTTGTTGACAGGGTATCCCTCGAACTGGATATCAATCTCCTTGGGGTTACCTTTTTCATTGAGCGTGAACGTTCCGGTGAACGTTTTTCCTGTATCACGGATAGTGAGGGTGTTCCCCTTGAATTCCCAGGTCTTCTCCCCACTCACCGCCTGGTCCTGGTTCTTGGCCTCACGCCACACCCCCTCGATCGCCGTCGCGGCGGGCGCCGCTTCTTTGGACGCCGCTGCCTCTTCGGGCGCCGCTGCTTCTTTCGGCGCCGCTGCTTCTTTTGGCGCTACCGCCTCTCTCGGAAGGACAGAGGGTTTCGTCGCGCAAGAGGCCATGCAAAGCGCGAACACTGAAACAGATGCACAGTGTATCAGCCGATTCATTCCGACACCTCGCTTTCTTTAAACAGGGGGATTTTACCACTTGCGCGGGTTGCCCGCAACAGTGAATCTGCATGAGTTTCCCAATCTTTATAAATAAAATTGAGTTTTCACCACGGAGACACAGAGAGCACGGAGAACGCGCTGAGAAATAGCTAGCCAAACAATTTATCTTGCAGCGAACTACTGTCGTGTCCCGTAAATAGCTTTACAAAGTCTTGTCATTGCGAGGAGCGGAGCGACGAAGCAATCCGCGAAGCGTCGCGAGCCCCGGAATATTCGGGGCGTGGCGATCTATCTCAGATCCCTCGCTTCGCTCGGGACGACTCTTCGGGTCGGATTGCTTCGCTTACGCTCGCAATGACAAACATACACGAGATATTTCCGAGACAAGACACTACGTACTCTCCGTGTCCTCCGTGCCTCCGTGGTGAAAATCTATTTTTTGAAAAAATTGGGGAAATTTCCGGACAATCCCCAGGAGATTCCCCAAAATATTGAGCACTGAAATCATTACTGGTAATTAACAGACAGATACAAAATTCAGCATCTGTACTACTCCGAGTTTGGAATAGGAAGAGATCATAAATTTCACCGCGGAGACGCGGAGGACGCAGAGATGATAGATCATGCGGAGAGCCAGGCTATTATGAATTATTCTTTGCGATCGCTCTTTGCGTGCTCTGCGCCTCTGCGGTGAGCTATTAATCTTTTGAAAATAACGTAAGGGGTCACTTATGGGTGGTATCCATTTCGCTTGTCATCCCGGCACTTCGACTGCGCTCAGTGTAAACTCGAGCGGGGATCCATTATGAAACCTGGATTCCTGCTTTCGCAGGAATGACATATTCAGCAATGTACCACCTTCTTGACTCACCACAAGAAGCTATACTACCATAGCAGCTCAGACAGCCAATCGTCGGCGGCGCGGCGCGCGGCCTGTCAACCGAACAGCGAAGAAGAGGTAAAGGATCCGATGCAGCTTGGCATGGTGGTAGGGACGGTGGTTTCAACAAGAAAGAGCGAGAACCTACAGGGGCTGAAACTCCTCATCGTCCAGCAACTTACACACACGTACAAACCCCTCGCGAATTACGTTATCGCGGTGGACGTTGTCCAGGCGGGGACCGGCGATGTTGTCCTCTATTCGGAAGGAAGCTCCTGCCGCCAGACGGCGCCGACGGACAAGCGTCCGGTTGACGGTGTGGTGATGGCGGTTGTGGACACCTGGGAAGTCGGCGGGAAAGAAATCTACAACAAATCTAAAACGGATAGCGCCCCTCTGTGAATCGCCGTGCATGAGATCTCTTCGCAACCGAGAGTTGATTTTCGATTACAGGAGAAACTGATACAGGGATCGATACCATGAAAGTAGGAAGAGTGATCGGCACCGTTGTTGCGAGCAAAAAGGTTGAATCGCTGACCGGGGTCAAGCTCCTGCTCGTTCAGCCGCTTGATGAGGAGGGGAAGCCGAGCGGCGAACCGGTTGTGGCCTGTGACAGCCAACAGTCGGGACCGGGGGAGACCGTTTTCTACATCGGCGGACGGGAAGCCTCCCTCCCCCTTCCGGAGCCGTTCAACCCGGCTGATGCGACGATCACCGGCATTATCGACACGATTGCAATCGGGGTAAAATAATTAGGTTATAAACCACTGAAGACACTGAACGCACTGAAATCAAGTTCTTATTCAGTGAACTCAGTGGTAGAGCAACCTTGAATCCGCGAAATCAGCGTAATCCGCGGTTAAGACTGTAGAACCTGGGATCTGTGGTGACTGCATGAAAATAGGAACGGTCATAGGAACGGTGGTGGCGACCCTGAAGCACGAGGGGTTTGTAGGACGAAAACTTCTGCTCGTGCTACCGGAGGACCCGTACGGGAAGAAGACGGAATCGCCGGTCATCGCGGTGGATACGGTGTGCGCGGGGACGGGGGACAAAATATTATTCATTGACGAGGGCAATTCAGCCCGACAGGTGCTCGACTGGACCGATGGCTGCGTACGAGCGGTGATCGTGGGATTTATCGATTCGGTGGACCTATATAAAAATCCCAAATCACAGGGAAGCAAATCCCAAATCCCAAATCCCAAATAATAATTCGCTATCGAACCACGGACAGATCGTCAAGCGTCTTCTTCACCATGGTCTCTATCTCTTCAGCCGCCCCTTCTATACCCAGCAGGCGCGTTTCTTTCGCCCCGCGCGACTTCAGCTCGACCTTTCCCTGCGCGAGCCCCTTCGGCCCCACAATCACCCTCAGCGGAATACCGATGAGATCGGCATCCTTGAATTTAAAACCCGGGCGCTCGTCTCTGTCGTCGATTATAGTCTCTATCCCATTCCGCCACAGGGTATTATAAAGATCATCCGCAACCGTCATAGTTCCCGCATCACTCACGTTCATCGGGACTATCTCCACATGGTAGGGGGCAATTGATATCGGCCAGATGATCCCATGCTCATCGTTGTGCTGCTCAATTGCGGCAGCGACAGTCCTGGTTACACCGATTCCGTAGCATCCCATGACGAATGGCTTTGCAGCCCCATCCTCGTCGGAAAAGGTGGCCTGCATGGAGTCGCTGTACTTTTTTCCCAGCTTGAATATCTGGCCCACCTCTATCCCCCGGTATGCGGTGAGGGATGTTTTGTGACAATTGGGACATTTGTCGCCTTCTCGAACGAGAAGAAGATCGTGCCATTCATCCACGTGAAAATCCCTCCCCTCGCACACCCCGGTGAGGTGATAGTCAGCTTTGTTAGCCCCTGTGACTCCATTGCGGATTCCTTCAATGGTGAGTTTATCTGCGATGATCCTGACTTCACCCGAGGAGGCCGCGAGCTTCACCGGCCCTGCAAAACCCAGCGGAGCGCCGGTGATTTTCTTAATGGTTGCCTCATCGGCAAGGAGGACCTCGTGAGCGCCCAGCGCCTTCTGGAGCTTGGCCTCGTTCACATCGCGGTCTCCTCGTATAAGAACTACAACACGTTTTGCCCCCGCGTGATATACAAGAGTCTTAATAAGTTTTTCCGGCGGTACTTTGAGAAATGCCGTGACCTCCTCAACCGTTTTTTGCCCCGGGGTATGTACCTCGCCCAACTTCTCCATCGGCTGTATCCGCTCACTGGGAGCGCCAGGGTTCCCTATGGCGGTGTCTGTGGTGGCTGCATAACCACACTCCACATCCGGGCAGGATATCACCACGGACTCACCCGACGATGCGAGAACCATAAACTCGTGGGTGTCCTTCCCGCCCATGATTCCCGGATCAGCGAGGACCGCCCGGAAGTCGAGGCCGCAGCGCGTAAAAATGCGCGAATAGGCTTTGTGCATTACCTGATAGTAGTCATTGAGCGATTTTTCATCCTTGTGAAAGCTGTACGCGTCCTTCATCGTGAACTCGCGACCGCGCATAACGCCGAAGCGCGGGCGTACCTCATCCCGGAACTTTGTCTGAATCTGATAGAGGCAGAGCGGCAATTCCCTGTAGGAGCGGACCTCTCCCCTCACGGTAGCGGTGATAACCTCCTCGTGTGTCGGGCCTAGGGCAAATTCCCTCTCATGGCGATCCTTCACGCGCATCAGCTCTTTCCCGTACTCGTTCCAGCGTCCGCTCTCCCTCCAGAGCTCTGAGGGGCTGAGGATCGGAAGGAGAAGTTCCTGTGCGCCCGCGCGATCCATCTCCTCGCGAACAATTCTCTCCACCTTCCTGATCGTCCTCCACCCGAGCGGCAGATACGTATAGATCCCCGCACCGATCTTTCGCATCATCCCGGCACGGACCATGAGCTTATGGCTCACCACCTCCGCATCCGCCGGGTCTTCCTTCAACGTGGGTATGAACGCCTGTGTCCACCGCATAGTGTTGCGAGCCTCCTCTCAAAAAATCACTCGATACTGAGCGTCGTCTCCGCCATCTCCAGAGCCGCCCATGGCCGCACGGGGGCGCGAGATGAAAAGATGGCCACGTTCACCGCATAGGCACCGGGGGCGGCATTCTGCGGAATCGCCATCTCGATCAATGTTTTGCATGCGGGATTCTTCATCTCCTTGCCTCCGGCGAAGGGGAGGATCCCCCTCATGAGTTTTCCTTTTTTCGTGATCGAGTATTTCCTGCCGCGCGGGGTGACGATAACTGCGTATGCCTTGAACGGCTGTTCAATCGGAGACACGATTGCCTCAATAAAAATGGTTTCTCCCGGCCGCACCTTATCACTGCTGAGTACGACGTAGAGGTTTTTAAGCGGTTGAAGCTGGAGGAACTCTCTCGCCTCAGACGGCGTCGCGATCGGCCTCCCCGCCTCATGCGCCATGGCGATCGCCTGCCTCACGTAGTCCAGATTTGTCGCCCTCCCCTGATAGGGCCACGCGTGACTCTCGTGAAGGCCGATCCGGAGATTCCTTCCGTTGGAGATGACCCGCCGCATCACCGCCATGGGATACGCACCACCCGCCGGTTCGAGAAGCTCCTCTCTCCCGCCGGTCGAGGAGAGCTCGACCCGCGCATTATTACGTGCCCATTCCCTAACGTCTTCCCCCGCCCCCTCGATATCGAGATCAATGACGGCTTCCGGCGCGGCTCGCAGCACCTCCGCCACGATCGAGCGGTAGTTGCTCAGGCTGCGGTCATAATGATAGTTCTTTGGTGTGGAATCCGCCGCGATCGGCTGCACACGCACCACGGATGCCCCGATTGCACAGCATTCACGGACCTCGCTGATATACTGGCTCCTCCGCACCGGCGCCCCAAGGCAGGGGACGGGACCGGGTTCGGGGAGGAGCGCGACCTCAATGATGAGGGGCTCTCCGGTGTACGCCGGGCGCGGCGGCGTACGATTGATCGCCGCCCCCGTGTGCTCCACAACCTGAGGGGTGGAGGCAACACACCCTGCGAGGAGGAAGATCAGAAAAAGAAATGCAAACCGTTCGATCATCTGATCCACGAATACGGACCCCTTCCCCTGCCTCGCTCTCGTGCACCGGGCGCCGTTCATGCGCATACCATAACAGCTTCACCACAGAGGCGCAACTGGAAAGCACATCCGGGACTTTCCCTGTTTTGTTTAAAAGATTAATAGCTCACCGCAGAGGCGCAGAGCACGCAAAGAGCGATAGCGAAGAATAATTCATAATAGCCTGGCTAACTGCATGATCTATCATCTCTGCGTCCTCCGCGTCTCCGTGGTGAAATATATGATCTCTTCTTTTTCCAAACTTGGAGTAATCCAGATGCTGAGTTTTGCATCTGTCTGGTAATTACCAGTAATGAATTTAGTGCTCACTATTTTGGGGAATCTCCGGGAAAGCACATCCAGGAATGCCGGATAAAGGAGTCAAAGATATATTACCTGCCATTCCGTGCACAGGGCATCGGAATAGCAGCAGGGGCTATTGTCAGTGTCGGGGCCGAAGCAGGGAGGGAAGCGTACTGCGGCCGCGAAGACATACCGCGAAATGCCGGAGCGAGAGGCATTGTGGTCGCCCCCGCCGGTACCGCCTCACTGCCGGTCTGTTGCCGGAATAGGCCTATCCGAAGGAGTGTCCGCAGGCGCAGGGGTGCGCGTGGGAGTATTCATCGGCGCGGGAGGTAATGTCGGGGTCCCGGAGGGTGTTGACGTAGGAGCTATCGTCGGGGTGGGAGTCGGCTTTATGGTTGGCTTCGGCTTGTTCGTGGAAAAACTCGGGATGCAATAATCAGGGGGCACGGACATTTCCGGGCTCATCGCATAGGTGGCGGTGTCGCCATAATAGTGCGCTCCCGAGATAGTGTCGGCGTCCCATACCCTGAGATAAACTTCGGCCTTCGCGTCACCGCTAACCGAGATTGTAATTTCACCTGCCCCGATGTTTCCCCATTGAGCCTCATCATTTCCCACAGCCCACTTCCCCAGCAGCCGGTCATCCCCTCCTATATAATTCGGATTTTTAGGATCGGGCGGGTCTATCTCTCCATTGCTGTAGATCACCTGTATAAGATCTCCGACTTTCAGTCTATTTCCCATATTATCATCCACTTGACTCTGCGGCGTGCAGATGCCATTGATGTAAAAAAAAGCCTGTCCCGCCTCTGCCTGAGAGGCAGTCGCGAGAAATAAAGCAAAAACAGCCAGGATGCTCAATGCGCAATTCTTCATGATCTTACTCCTTTCCGTCAAGCCCGTACGGCGGTTCCATATACGGCTTCATATTGTACCAGCTAAATGGGTTTTTGCCACCTTGTATCTCATACCAGCAGCCATAACCTCTTCTAAAACCGGTGAGCGCGCCATGCCACACACCGTCACTGCTTGACAACCAGCCGTAATCCAAGCTTCCTCCATAATCGCGGAGTGACTGAGAATAAATACGGTCACCTGTCAAGGCACTCCCCGCATTCGCACCGCTCTCCTTCAAATTGCTCGCATCGAAACTCAGATCGAAAGGCCATATACTCCCTATCAGATTGTAACCCCACGCAAACTGGGGCATCCCCACGCTCGCAGAAGGCACCTTCCCCACAATATATTGCGTTAATCGCGTGTGCCCCGCGCCAATCTGGATGAGATACCCTTTCCCCTGTACGACGGGGACCCTCTCGAGAGTACCCTTCCACGAATGGTAGGCGGAAGACAGATACGCGTATCTCATCAGATCCCCATAATCCGGGTACTGTGTATATATCCTGTCCCCCGTAAGAACAGTCCCTTCGGTCAGTTGAGTCCCGAACACCTTCTCTATAGTTCTGTTGTAGGGTATCAGATGAAGGCATATCAGATTGTCAGCCCCGGCGAGTAGATATCTGAACATCCCCACTGCGTCCGAAGCGTACCGAGACGTTCCGGCGCACGCGATCCTATAGTACCTCTCGCCTGCGCTGTTCGGATGGCCGCCGGTTAATGTCCCATCGTCGACCCATACCCCTCCGGAAACATTGTTCTGCGCGATGGTGAATGCGGATCGCATATCAATCGCGTAATAGATATCCACATCGCAGCTGCCTGTCCAGGAGATCGTGATTTCTCCTGAAGTTTCATCGCGGGAAATATTCGTGATCACCGGCGGCGCGGGCGCCGAAGCCGTAGGCGTAGGTGTCGACGTGGGAGACATCGTAGGCGTTTCCGTGGGTGTGGACGTCGCGGGCACAAGGACGCCGAGCTGCGCGAGTGCGCCCACGGCCGCTTTGATGTACCTGGTGGCGTAGGGGAGTACGCAGTTTGCACGGGTATCGTTCACTGTGTGGTAGTAGGGGTTAAAATCCCCACCTCCGTGGTAGTCCTCGATCCCGAGTATCGCAGGATAGCCGGCATCCCAGAATCTCGAGTGGTCGCTTGCAGTAGCGGAGCCGGAGGTGATCTTCTCGGGAGAAAGCGAAATCGAATAGTCGCTGATAGTCGAGATAAGGAGGTCTCCGAGCGCTCCCGAGGAGGCATTGGTCCCGCAATGGACATCGATGTGGTTGTCGGCGTTTCCGTCATAGGCGATCATGTCAAAGTTAAGGGCTCCCCGTATGTTCTCGTCCGCGCCCACAAGGTCCTGGACATAGTAATAACTTCCCTCGAGGCCCTGTTCCTCGCCGGTGAATATGACGTAGCGGATCGTGTTCTCAAACTGGTAATTCTTGAGAACCGATGCAGCGAGAAGGACAACCGCGGCTCCGCTCGCGTTGTCATCGGCTCCCGGGGCGACCGCGCCGCTCGGCATATCGTCGAGGTGTCCGCAGATGATGTATATATTGTCGGGAGCAACTGTCCCGGTTTGTTCGGCCACGACGTTCCGCAGGTTGCAGGAATCGTAGACATACGTGTTGTAGCTGGCAGTAAGGCCGAGGCCCTCGAGATGTTCATGGCAATACTGTGTGGCTTTCTCTATGGGGACAGCCTGATAGGAGTTGCGGCTTTGTATGGTGTAAGAGGAGCCTCCTATCGTGACGCCGGATACACCGCTGAGATTCCCGATCATGTTACCCACGTCGCTTTCGCTGACCTGGTTGATGATCTCCTGTACCCTCGCGTCCCATGAGAGCGTACGGGGGGCGGAGGAGAAGCGGGGGGGGGGATGCGCAGCGGGGGCGGGCGGCATCACCATCTTGAGCTGCATCTGATTTTCAGCAACCGCATCGGCGAAATCCGGGTCAATCTCGACGAGCGCTATCTGTTCACCGCTCAGGATCACCCTGCCCAGGGAGGAGAGGAGCGCGGACTCGATGCCGAAGGGGGCACTGACAATGAAGAGCTCCTTTCCGAGAGCAAGGGCTCCTATCTCCCCGGAGCTCGATCCAAGGGATGCGACAAGGTCTTTCCGGCCGGAAGAAGCCGAAACAATGATGACTTCAGTGTCCCCTATCCAAAAGCTGTCCCAAGTGGGGCAGCCCGATGCTTCGACGCGGGAGTGGAGGGGAGATTTTACGTAATAAAGCTGCTCCCCATCCTCGGGAAACGCCGGGGTTCCCGTAGCGACCACGACAATGTTCAGAGCGATGAGCGGGAGCATGCGGCTGAGCAACCGAAACACAGAGTGTGCTGTCTTCGAATGCCCGAGACGAGGAACAGCTTGTCGAAATTCTGCGCGGCTCCTGATAGTATCTGAATCCATGACGCCTTCCCATCGCTCATCTTATGTAACGTGTCAACCTCTCATAATATATTCGCGCGCACACCCTCACTACCAGTGCGGGAGCCGCCTGCCTGATGCGGGTAATATCGCGCCCGGGTTCGATCCTTCGACTTTGCTCAGGACAAATTCGTCGAACCCCTGCAAATCAAAGGCACCCAAATTGAGTCACTACTCGCTTATGTGGGAGCGGCTTCCAGCCGCGATGATCGGGCTGGGACGGTCATCCCTCAACATCCTAATATGGCGGATCAGCATACGGTTTTACATTATACCAGCGAAACGGGCTCTCATCGCTATCAATCCTGTACCAGCAGCCGTAGCCTCTTCTAAAGTCCGAGAGTGTGCCCTTCCACATGCCGTCACTGCTTGATAACCAGCCGTAATCCAAGCTCCCTCCATAACCACTACCCGCCTGCGAATAAACCTGGTCGGATGTGAGCAAACTTCCTGCGTTCGCTCCGCTCTCTTTCAAATTGCTCAAATTAAAATTCACATCCACCGGCCACACACTCCCTATCATACTGTACCCAATCACAAACTCCGGCATCTCCACATCCCCCGACGCCACTTTCCCCACCACATATTGCGTCAATCGTATATGTCCTGTCCTTATCTGTAGGAAATACCCCTTCTCCGGCACAATCAGCGCCTCGTCTAATGATCCCTTCCATTCATGGAAGCTGGAAGACAGATACGCGTATTTCATCAAACTCCCATAATCCGGGTCCTGTGTATATATCCTGTCTCCGGTGACAGAACTCCCTTCCGTAAGTTGAGTTCCGAACACCACGTCTATATCGTTGTCGTAGGGTATCACGGGCAGACATATCAGATTGTAGCCCACGGCGAGCGCATACCTGAACATCCCCACCGCGTCCGATGCGTACTGTGACGTTCCGGCACAGGAGATCTTGTAGTATCGCTCGCTCACACCGTTTGGATGGCCCCCAGTCCATGTCCCGTCATCGGTCCATGTCCCTCCGGACACATTTCCTTGCGCAATGTTGAATGCGGATTGCATATCAACCGCGGAATAAACATCCACATCACAGCTCCCTGTCCAGGCCAATGTAATATCTCCCCTCGCTTCATCGCGGGAAATATTCGTGATCAGCGGTGGGGCGGCCGTCCGCGTTGGCGTTGGCGATGGTGTCAGTGTCGCGGTTGGAGTCGCTGTTGGGGTGCCGGTGGGGGTTGCGGTGCACGTCGGCGTGAGAGTCGGAGTAACCGTTGCAGTAGGAGTTGCCGTGTGCACTATGCCCTCCTCGCTCCCGACCCCGGCAGCCGGTTCCGGGTCTATGTATTTGCGCACTACGACATTGTCAAAATATTTCTCAGAGACAGTACCTGCATAATACATACACGCCCTCAGGTTCAGCACGCCTGATGCAGGAATAAAATCGGTTGTATCTGTGGCATCGAGACCCCCATCGAAGTAAAACTTATTTGTGGCGTATGTCATGACTGCTTCCAGGGTGTGCCATGAACTACCCCAGATATAGGATATGTTTCCTATCCACGTGCTCACCCCCCCTATTATTTTTCTATATTTTTTATAGCTTGCATTGGAATAATCCTCTAACCCCCAATGGTTATTGCCGGCCTCATCATCCAAAAATTCTATCGGCCTCATAAATGACCAGGTGGCATCCTGTGCTACATTCCTTATTTTTATACTCACGGCACAGGGTCTCGAGTACGGGATTTTGCTTTTCGCAGAGCCCACAATCCACCCATTGGATGGGGAACTAGCTCGTAGCCTGAGAGCACCATCAACTATTGACGCTGTTGCACCGGAATCAAACGTTAACGTCCACTTGTCGCTGTTTATCTCGCTCCCCTCGAAATCATCAAAGAATTCAAAGGTCGCATCCCCATTACTCTCGCTCTGAGCGGAAGCATTTCCGTAGTAGATGTAGATCTTTGATGCCCCCGCATCCTTGACCTCGACCCATAGTGTTGAGCTCCCTGTGCTGTTCCATCGTTCTATCCAGTAATCCTGCAGTGTTGTCCCATCCGGCCCGGTGAATCGGATGTCCGACCCGTTCATATTAATATGGGTATAGGGATTTCCCATCAGGGTTGTGGTTAATTCGACCCTCACCTGATAGTACGCCGTCGAAGTGACCGGATTCAAAGTAAGCAGTCTCCGATATGGCCAATCTCCGTCCCACCAGAGAGGCGGCGTCGGAGTGACCGTCGGGGTACTCGTCGGCGGACTTGTGGGTGTGGCAGTCGCCGTGTTGGTGGGAGTATGCGTAGAAGTAGGTGTCGGGGTAGGGGGCCCTTCAAACACGTAAAGCCTATGATCGGCTGACCCCACATACACATCCCCATAATGGTTCAGGGAAGGCGAGGACCGGGTGTACGATTCCATTTGATAACTCCACTCCAAAGAACCTGCGACAGTGAGAGCGTATATCCTGGAATCATACGACCCGATGAATGCTCTTCCTTCATTGTCTAACGCCGGTGAAGAAAGAACCGAACCTCCCGTTTTGTAACTCCACCGGAGAGAACCCGCGGAATCGAATGAGTAAAAACTGTTGTCATCTGAGCCGACACATACGTTGCCATCCGCATTCACCGATGGCGAGGATTCCACGCTGCCTCCCGTCGCGTAGCTCCATGCAAGCGATCCCGCCGCATCACACGCATACACTCCACCGTCAAGCGATCCCACACTCACCATACCTCCAGGCCCCCGCGCGGGCGAGGAAATATGTATATCTCCGCCGGTCTCGTAACTCCATGACAAAGATCCCCGATCCATGAACGCGTACAGAGTGTTATCAAAAGAACCTACGATAACATCCCCATCTGAACCTATTGTGGGTGAAGAAGTTATATCTTCAGAAGTCGAATAACTCCAGGAAAGACAGCCGACGGACATCAGCGAGTATATCGTGTTGTCCCTCGATCCCACGTAGATCGTCCCTCCAGAACCTATACCGCACGAGGAGTCACTATCGTCTCCGGTCTCGTAACTCCAGTCGACCGCGCCGCCTGATCCGAGCGCATAGATTCTGTTATCCATGGATCCGAAATAGACGCGCCTTTCGGAACTGATTCCCGGAGATGAAAACAGATTATTCGCGGTCGCATAACTCCACAAGAGCGATCCTGTAGCATCGAGCGCGTATACAGTATTATCGTCAGACCCCACATATCCGTTGCCGCTCCAATCTATGGCGCACGAAGAATCCACATTGTTGCCCGTCCGGTAACTCCATTTGAGCACGCCGGTGCCAGGTCCCACGTAGCTGCTGAGACCCGTGCGCGCCGCGTCGTGCCGGAACATCGCCCACGGAGAGAGCCCGCTGATCCATACGAAGACGGCTCCGGGCACACCATCGTGGTCCGCGGTGTCTCTGCTCTCGACAAAAATGATATGTCGGCCAGGCCTCCATCCGGTGGTGTCCACCGTCGCCCGCATATTTTCAATCGGACTGTCAAAATTACCATCGGCAGCGGTCATCGGGTGGCAGTCCGTCCCTTCGATCCAGGAAGGGTTGTCCACGCTATATCGGGCACCTGCGATGCTGTGAAGGGTCTCACCCTCCCTATAGCGCGTATCATCAGCCGTGGCGGAGAGATCGACCGGGGTTCCGGCAACAACCGTTGCCGTCGGAACGGCCACATTGAGCGATTCCGGTCCGGCGGGGTTCTGGTAAGGGCGCCGCGCAGCCTTAAAAGCGTACATCAATGCCTCACGGTTTTTCGGATATATCGTGCTCTCGAAAGATTCGCAATCCTGGAAAAAAGCCGTCCCGATCTCAAAAGTATACGCAGCCACCCCCAGTTCACCATACGCCCAATCCTCGGTGGCTCCGGTGATCGGGGAGTGATATAACTCATAACTTTGGGCGGCGTTATAGGAATTAAAATATGCGAGCTTGCGCCCCAGCGTCCGAAGCGGGTATGAGTTGGGCGCGGCGTTCTCGGTCCAGCCCCAAGGCCACATCACCCAGCTCTGATAGCTGTGGAGAGTTATCAAAACCCCTGTTGCATCGTCAGGAGCGGGGTCGTTGTCATTCGGGCCTCGTTGATCCTGGAAAATAGTTCTCACGTAGTCCTGAATTGCCTGTGTTTCCGGATCGGATGCCGCTGAGGGGCCCTGATATTGCTGATCGCATTGATAGTTGCTGGCGCCCCCCCAATGGAAGCTGCTATTACGGTTCAGGTCGGTGCCGTAATGGTCATACACATAGGAAGGATCATCGGGATCCGTCTCACAGGATCCCCCGTTGCTGTTGTTCGTATTCTTGCGGTGATAATACCCTTGCTCGGCTATCTTGCGGCCGTCGGGATTCACCATAGGCATAATGTGTATTTCAAAATAGTCGAGCGCCCACGTCACGTCAGGGTTCGTATCATAATTCGCCAACAGATATTCCGCGAAGCGTGACGCCAACTCGGCAGTCGCCATCTCCCGCGCATGAATTTCAGCCATCAGAAAAAACCTGGGTTTGGCACCTGAAACATTCTTATTGCCGAGAACAAGCGCTTTCAGATCGTATCCTTCGTTCCCGCCCGGTGTCACCTTTTCCCAACTATTTCCGATATCAATCAATGAAGCCAGATCGGGATAGTCAGAAGCCAGGGTCTCCATAGCTGCATACGTTTCCTCAACCGTGCGATAACAGGGATAGCCGGGAGGAACGCCGAGTAACCTTAATGGACGCCGCAGCAGCTCGGATTTTTCTTCATCTATCTCTACGCGATAACCTTCCTCGCTCAACTCTTCATAGCGGGGGGGAGTGAGCGCGGCTACGAGATAGCCATCTTTGTAATGCACTTCCCAAACATCCAGCCGGGGGAGCAATACGTCAAGTTCGCCTTGTCCGGTAAAATATACCCGCGCCACCACCGGCCTTTCCGGGATAACCGCTGTGGGAACCCCCTCGGGCTTTTGCGCCGGGGAATTCACGCACAGTACGACCGTCGCGAAAATTGCGTATAGCAGAATCTGTTTCCCCATAAAAGGTCCGGGAGGCATCTTGACCTTGTATTCCATATTACATCCAGGAGTGGCCAAGCAATGTTGCCCCTTGTATTCCCTCAGTTATGCCGGGGTAGTCATTCCCGCGGAAGCGGGAATCTGCGATGAATCAGTTATTGGGAGGTTCAGTTCAATTGTCATCCCCGCGAAAGCGGGAATCCAGTAAAGAACCTGGATTCCTGTTCGAGTTTACACTGAGCGCAGTCGAAGTGCAGGAATGACATACTTAGCAATATACACCCGATAACTGACCCATTACGGAAATCTAGCGTAAAACCTGGACTCCTGCTGGAGTTTACCCTCGTGAAAACGGGGGCAGGAGTAGCATGCCTCCCAATAACTGAGAAGATGTGAAAAAATAGTGATTTTGTCATTGCGTGCCCCGAAGGGGCGTGGCAATCTCTTTGTAACTATTAGGAAGTGCGATTGTTTCGCTTCGCTCACAATGACAGATGAATCTCCACCGCCTTACAGCGGTGGTCTCTTTGGAGTCGGGCTTTGCCCGACCCGCTTCGCGGCTCCCTGCTCTCACCCCCACCCTTCCAGGTGGGGAACTCCCGCGAACTTAGACCTGTTCTATAATTTTTCACACCTTCTGACCCATTACGCCCCCTCAGCCTCCTCAATTGGGCGGCTGGGAATATGGCTTCGTATAATCCCATGTCCACTCCGGCGGCGTCGAATTGTCTCTGTTGGTGATTATGTACGCTCTTCCGGGCTCGAACCCGAATGATGTCGCCTGATTGATGAACAGCCACTGTGGCGGAGTCGTTCTATACCACGCTATGTGATCGAATTCGCCGGTCGAGGGATTGAACTCGTATATCAAATCGGATAAACCGGTAATATTCGCGCCCAGGAAACCACTCCCGATCAGGTTTGAATCACCCAAACTCACCGATGCGGGGTATCCTGAACCTACACACGTCAACTGAGCCTTGCCCGAAGCTCCCCTTATTGCTAATGATCGATTTGACGGGGATACCTTTCCCACAAACCAGATATTCTGCGACGTGGCGAGCGAATTTGTGTAGAGAAAACCCTCGTCCGCCTGAAGAGTGGCCGGCTCGGTATTCCCAATGGCACCCCAGCCACTCGCGCTCTTCCAGAACCTGATATCGAAATCCTCCGTCGCGGGGTTGAATTTGTTGATCCTGTCGCTCAATGCGGGTATTGCGGGTGTCCCTGTATGCCCCTGGCCACCGAATACAGCGCTCATTTCCGTGTCATACTGCACAAACGGGATAGATACAGACGTCAGTGAGTTGGCAAAGCCTGAACTGTACATCGTCACCTTGTATTCTCCCACCGTGTCATAGGAATATATCGAAGTGCCGTAGCAGCCTATTCTATAATACCTCTGGTCAACCGAAGAGGGATGGCTCCCCGTTTGTGTACCGTCATCAATCCAAACCGTACTGGTAGCCGTTGCCTCCACATCGGCAACATCCGTGTATGTCCCTCCAAGCGTACTCGCAAAATATACTTCGTAGGTC
>JAPLCW010000003.1 GCA_026392015.1 Candidatus Auribacterota bacterium
CACTATTATGGAGAGAATTTATTGTTGAAGATATGCTTATATGGGCCATTCCATGGGATACGAAGCAGCCGGAAGTTCGGGAAAGAGTGCATGGAGAACATGGTATACCTATGAAGACGCTGAGGTCACTGAACGGTTCACAGTAATGGGTCAGTCTCGCTGGGGTGCGAATTCTAAAACATGTCACTCCTGCGGAAGCAGGAGTCCAAGCTTTATGCTGGATCCCCGCTTTCGCGGGGATGACAATTGAACTGAATACCCCACCAAGACTGACCCATTACGGTTCACACAACTATCTCATTGATATCTTTATCGCCATTCAGGACGCAGATGATCGCAGAACACGCAGATACAAAAAGAGTTTTAAGTGAAAACTTCAAGGGTTCAATCTGCTTATTTTGTTAATCTGCGTTCATCTGCGCAAATCTGCGTCCAAACATTCAGTATATTCAATGCCCTCAGTGGTTATGCCCCTTTTACTACGGGCGCCTCATGAATAATCCAGGCTATTACCATTCCAAATATTCTGGACACGGTTTTCTCTGGCAAGACCCCCCCACCGAACGCCTCAAACAAATTAGCGGCCTCGCCATCCGCTGGGGCAAAGGAAATTCCAAAAGGAACTTTTTGATCTCAATTGATTGCCCGCCAAGATAATATGGAAAATGTCTGCTTACACCCGCTCTACTGCGGAAGTATAGCGTCTATCTCCCTGACGAGCCTTCGCAAAGCCGATGCTGTCTTCCCGCGCAATCCCCTCGCTGCCTGACGCAAACGATAAATGTCCTCCATCGTATCAACGTCGAAAAGCTGTTCCATAAGCGCGCAGTCGATCCCGATCTTCCGCGCCTCGGCGAGAGTCTGGACCACAACCTTCTCCGTACCCCAGTCTATCCCGCGGAATAGCGCCTCATGCAGTGAGTTCATTCCCAACAGGTAGTAGCCTCCATCGAGACAGGGGCCGATCACACACTGGCGGGTGTTCAACATGCTGAACGCGGCGCGTATATCGCGCCGCGTCAGGGACGGGCTGTCCGTGCCGATCGCGACCACCCGCTTCGCGCCACACTTGAACGCGGTGAGGAATGCACGCCGCAGCCGCGCCCCGAGGTCCCCGCCTCGCTGAGGGCGAAACTCGAACTCATCACCGAGCCAGGTGCGGAACTCCTTTCCCCTCCCCGGCGGCGAATAAAAGAGCATGGCACGGTAACAACCTCCCTCTATCCGAGAGATAACCGATTCAGCCAGATAGCGGTAAATACGCGAAGCGGGGCCCGCGCCGATCGACCGGGAGAGCCTGGTCTTGACCATTCCCGGCGCAGGATATTTCACAAACACGATGAGCACGTTCGATTTCCGCATGGCGAGATTTTTCTCCAACGGTATGATCGAGAACCGGTCCCCGAAAAGGTCAGCGCGCTCCCCCACCGCAGCGGCTCTCCTCTTCCGAGAGGAGCTTCCCCACTGTGTCCGTGCGAAGAGAGGAAGCACAGTCGAATGGGCCGTAGTGCGCCTTCCTGTCACCCGTGATCCTGAAGTGCCGCCCGTAGCCCGTCTCTCCGAGCATCGATGCCGTATTCCCGCACACGCGCACCGGCTATGTAATGGGTCAGAAGGTGTGAAAAATCAGAGAATAGGTCTAATCCGTCATTGCGAGCGAAGCAATCTGCTTCCAACTAGTTACAAAGAGATTGCCACGCCCCTTCGGGGCTCGCAATGACAAAATCACCATTTTTTCACACCCTCTCACTTAGCCTGGATTATTCATCAGACGAATAAAAGAGCAATTTAAACAGCCTGACATATGCAACCGCGGATTCTGCGGATTAGGCGGATTACACAATGCAAATCCGCGTAATCATCGTAATCCGCGGTTAAAACATTAATAGTTGGTGAATAATTCAGGTTAGGGGTGGCACATTGCCGAATATGTCATTCCTGAACCGCGACTACGCTCAGTGTAAACTCATGCAGGAATTCATGTTTCATACTGGATCGCCGCTGAAGTTTACCCTCGTGAAAACGGGGGCGGGGATGACAATTGAAAGCGACACTCCCCATAAGGACCCATTATCCGGCTATGAACTCCATTCCAAACCGCCCTCAGCGACTGCCGGCGCATGCACGTCCGGCAAGCGCCCCCTGGCAGCTTGAACCGAGTCCCGCGGCGCATGAGAAACAATGATCCCCGAAAGCAATCTCCCGCCCCTCCATCTCTCCAACGTCAAGGGCGCCGATAGTAAGCGCGCCGCCCCACCGGTTTGTCAACGCCATACCGAGCACCTGGTTGAAATCGCAATCATAGAGATTCCCGTCGTATCCGGCGCTGACAAGGTACCGGCACATGAGGGACTCCAGCGTCTCCGGATTGAAGTTTTCCGCGAGGAGGCGGGCATAATTCTCACCCTCGCCCGTCCCGGCCAGGGAGCCTCCGAATCTCCCTATCGCCACATTGGTAATGGTGAGAAGCCGGTTGAATACGATGCCCTGTTGTGCGCGCAACTCTCTACGGTAGTCGTCCTCGAGGGCAGCCGGTTCCGGCGGCAGGTACGCCCCATTCGGATTATGCACAAGGTCGAGGCACAGGTCCGTCTCCCGCCCATAGCCTTGCGCGTTCAGGAGCCGCAACGCCTCCAGGCTCCTGTCGAAAACCCCTTCGCCGCGCTGTCGGTCGACATTCTCTCTCGTGTAGCACGGCAACGAGCAGATGAGGTGTATCCGGTTGCGCTCGAACAAGCCAGGGAGATGGCCCTTCCCGGGTTCGAGCATGGCGGTGAGGTTCGACCTCACGATTAATTCCCTCACGAGAGGCCGCGCCGAGGTTAGCAGGTATTCGAAGTGCGGATTGAGCTCCGGGGCGCCGCCGGTGAGATCCAGGATGAGCCCCTGGTTACGGTTGAGCAGGGCGAGAATCCCCTCCGCCACGCGGCGCGTCATCACGCGGTTCCCCTGGGGCGACGCCCCCACGTGGCAGTGGGCGCACCGCTGGTTGCACAGGTCCCCCATGTTCACCTGGATCGTGCTGAGCTTTCCACGCCGCAGAGTTCCCCGGCTCGATCGCAGTGCGTCTGTGAATGCGCTCACCCTTCCCCTCCCCTCTCCATGTCCGCCTCATGGCGTCGCTTCACGCGCTCACGGAGCAGATACACCCCGGCGAATATCGCAGCCGCCGCGAAGATCATCCAGAAATTCCTCGGATTGGCAAGCACCTCAATGAGCGAGGCGCCGAAGAAAACGAATGCGAACGATCCCGGAATTATGCCTATGCATGTGGCTATACAGTAGTCTGCAAAGCTCACTTTCGTGAGCCCGAGACCGAGGTTCTGGATATCCCACGCGACGTTCGGGATAAGACGGATGAGAAGCACAGTCAGAAACGCGTGTTTCTCAATCTTCTCGTCCAGGTCGCGCATTCGTCCCTTGAGCAGGCGTGCGACCGCGTCTCTCCCGAACGATCGCGCGAAGAAGAATTCCACCGTCGAAGAGATGTTCGCGGCGATCAGGAGATACAGCAATCCCTTCAATCCCCAGATGAAACCCGCAGCGGCGGAGAGGATCCCCGCGGGGAAAAATATGAGAGGCCGCGCCACGTATATAATGATGTACACCACGGGCCCCCACACCCCGAGCGAGCGGATTGTGTCCCGCAGTTGCTCCTTGCTGAAACCCGAGAAAATTACGTTGCAGTACCAGAGCGAGAGGAATATCGCGCCCAGCGCCGCGACAGACGCCAGCAACTTACCCAATGGGCCTCGTATCAGACTCACCCTTACACCTTCCTGAGCAGATGTAGCGCTCTCCGCGACCATGCGCTGCCGAGCTTTTCCAGAAGAGGCTTTGCCGCCGTCTTCTTGACTATCTCGGAAAGCGTGGGATAGATGAAGATCGGCTTGGAAAGCGCTGAGAGCGGCAGCCTCAGCGCGGATCCGATAATGAAAGAGTGGATGATCTCGGAGGCATGTGCTCCAGCGATATGCGCGCCCAGGATCCGGCCTTTCCTATCGGCGATGACCTTGACGAACCCCTCCTTTTCAATGTCCGTCACCGCGCGATCCGAACTGTCATAAGGGGAGGTATAGGCGCGCGCATCAGGATGAACTGCTCTTGCCTCATCCTCGGTCGCTCCGACACGCGCCAGCTCCGGTTCGGTGAATGTCGCCCACGGGACGTGCGCGTAATTGACTCTCTTCCAAAACGGCCTTCGCAGGAGCGCATTCCGCACGCAGAGCTGCGCCTGATAGGCTGCCATGTGGCTGAACATGTACGGCCCGGCCACATCCCCGCAGGCGAAGATAGCCTTGTTGGCCGTCTGGAGGTAGTCATTGACCGTTATCCCCTTCCTGGAATACGCCACCCCTGCGGATTTGAGCGAGAGGCCGTCGACGTTCGGGGCCCTGCCGATCGCGACCAGGAGCTGCACGGCGATTATCTCGCGTTGCACCCCGCTCGGGCCTTCGATCACCATTTTGACGGACCCTGCTATTTTCTCTACCCGAAGCGCCTTGTGCCTCGTGAGGAGATCGATCCCCTCGCGATGGAGCGCTTTTGCCAGGACTGCGGAGAGTTCAGAATCCTCCCGCGGAAGTATCCTTTCGCCCATCTCCACGATATGGACCTCCGTCCCCAAACGGTTCATCGACTGAGCCAGCTCGACTCCGATGGGCTCTCCGCCAAGGACGATGAGAGACCCGGGCGGAGAATCCAGATCGAAGATGGTTTCATTGGTGAGGTAGCCGCTCTCTTGGAGACCCTGGATCGGAGGGACGAGGGGGCGCGACCCGGTGCAGATAATGAAGCGCCTGGCTTTGATCCTGACTCCATCCAGATCGATCGCGTCTTCCGAGACGAAACGGGGAGCGCCGAAGCGAATAGCGATCCCCCCCTTTTCGAAAAGCTCCGGGGGGTGGTGTGTCGAGATCTCCCGCACCACGTCGCGAACGTGACCCATCACACCGCGCACGTCCAGAGTCACATCCCCCCTGAGCCGAACGCCGAACTCGGGAAGTCTTTTAAGAAGATGGGCGGCGGCCGCGGACTTCAGGAGCGCCTTCGACGGCATGCACCCGAACCAGGTGCAGTCGCCGCCGAGCCGTGATTTTTCCGCGATGCACGCGCCGGCCCCCATCGCCCTGGCGGCGCTCGCGGCAAACAACCCTCCCGCGCCGCCTTCGATGACTACAACATCATAATCATAATCCCTCGTGCCCATATGATTCCTCTGTGCGGGGTCCGTCTCCCGCGTGGCGCGGCGTCATCTGTCATTTCGAGAATAGTTTCAAATATTTTCCGTATCCCTCCTTTTCCAGGTCCTCTTTCGGGATAAATCGGAGCGCCGCGGAGTTCATGCAGTATCTGCGTCCGGTCGGCGGAGGGCCGTCGTTGAATACGTGTCCGAGATGAGAGTCGACATGCGCGCTCCTCACCTCTGTCCGCGTTGAGAACAGGGTGTTGTCTTTTTTCTCCATAATATTGCCCGGCTCGAGAGGCCCGGTAAAGCTGGGCCAGCCCGTGCCTGAATCGAACTTTTCGCGCGAACTGAAGAGGGGCTCGCCCGAGACTATGTCCACGTAGATCCCCTCTCTTTTATTGTTCCAATATTCATTGTCAAACGCCCTCTCCGTCCCGTTCTCCTGCGTGACTGTGTACTGGAGCTGCGTTAATTTCTTTTTTATATCCTCCTTGCCCGGTCTTTTGTCGTGTGCCGGATCATTTTTAGGGTCCTTTGCCCCTTTCGAATCACCCCCTATCTGTTGCAGGTACTGGTCCCGTCCAGATCTATACCGGTAGAATTTATATCGTATCGGGTTTTTCTTGTAATAATCCTGATGATATTCTTCGGCGGGGTAAAATTTCGAGGCCTCGACGATCTCCGTGACAATCGGTTTGTCATACCTGCCCGATTTCCCCAGTTCCTCTTTTGATTTTTCAGCCTGGTGTTTTTGTTTTTCGTTATGATAAAAGATGTCCGATCTGTACTGCGGGCCGCGGTCGACGAATTGGCCGCCCGGGTCGGTCGGATCTATTTGCCTCCAGAATAGTTCCAGGAGTTGCGGATAGCTTATTCTCGAGGGGTCAAAGGCAACCTGGATGGCCTCGATATAACCCTTCTCCGCATAATCATCATAGGTGGGGTTCTCACCGGTGCCGCCTATATATCCCGACATCACTTCTTTCACGCCATCGATTTTTTCAAAAGGCGGCGTCATGCACCAGAAACAACCTCCGGCAAAGGTGGCTTTTTCCATTTTTACCTCCTCACACAAGCTGACCTGAATGGGAAAGCTGGCAATGAATATGATGCACCATAACAATATTCTCCCTCCCATAAAGCCCTCCCCTCTGTATCACGCAACACATATTCACTACCCGCTACATTTTAT
The DNA here is from genome assembly GCA_026392015.1 of Candidatus Auribacterota bacterium. Classification (GTDB taxonomy): domain Bacteria; phylum Auribacterota; class Tritonobacteria; order UBA1439; family UBA1439; genus JAPLCW01. Next base: position 6,381 of record JAPLCW010000003.1, read on the forward strand.
GCGTAACCAGGTATTAAATACAACCCGCACATTCTCCTTTTTACTGACTTATTTCCACCTAGTGTCGTATCACGTAAATACCTTTACAAGGTTGTGTCATTGCGAGGAGCAGAGCGACGAAGCAATCTATGGGATCACAACGAGTTGAGATTGCTTCGCTTCCGCTCGCAATGACAAACATACACGAGATATCTCCGAGACAAGACACTAGTCTTAACCGGGTATGGTTCGTGAGGGAGACGGGATAGGTTTTGTCTAATATTTTCAAACCGCGGATTACGCGGATCACAGAAAAGGAAAGCAAACGAACTTCGGCTAAACGCGGCATTTTAACCCGAATTATTCATGAAGCGCCCGTATATAAACGAGCGAACCACTGAGGGCGCTGAATACACTGAATGTTTGGACGCAGATACCGCAGATAATGCAGATTGAGAGGCAGTGGCTTTCAGTATTGGACTTTTTATCACGAACCATTTTAAAATCTGCGTGCCCTGCGTTCATCTGCGTCCTGAATAGCTGTTTAAATATCGGCGAGATAATTGTTTCAACAGTCGGCCGATTACACTATTTTACTTCCTGCTATCGTCACAATCCGCAGTTTAATCCCTTGACCTCTTTCTCACCTGAATTCACATGTGTACTCCATGATTGGAGTTCGGAACCGTCCTCCCGCCGCCTTAATGAAAATAGCTCGCGACGATTCTCCCCAACAGGAATCCGGAGCCGCAGGATATGGCGCCGATAAATAAGGTCTCCACCCCGCTGACCAGCCAATGCACCTTTGTGATTCTTGATTTCGCCGTCCCCAGAACAAAAAGAAACACCAACACCGATATCGCGCTGACACTCAGCGCCAGGGCCATACCGTTAAAGATAAAAAATGGCAAAATGGCGGGGACCGCGCCCAAGAGAAATGAGCCGGCGGATATGAAACCTATTTCAAACGGATTATCAATTAATCCGGGGCTTATTCCTATCTCTTCCTGGACCATGAACTCAAGCCATCTTTCCTTGTCGGCGGTGATTCTTTTTACCGCGATTTCCTGCTCTTCTTTTGTGAAGCCCATCTCATTGAAAATATCCCTTATCTCCTGGGTTTCTTTCTCGGGGAGTTCTTCTATTTCTCTTCTTTCTCTCTCAATCTGATTTTCAAAAAAATGTTTCTGTGCCTTGGTGGAGATATACGATCCGAAAAATATCGCGAGAGTGCCCGAGACTATCTGAATTAATCCCGCCACGATGATTCTGTTTTGCGTTACCAGGGATACCGAGACGCCTGCGAGAAAAGAAACCGTGGTAATCAGCCCCGAGTCGATGGCATACACTATATCTCTGATAATCCTTCCCCTTGTGGTATGCCACACTTCTCCATGCCAGCTCTTGAGCCGCTCTTCCAAAGGACTCCGCATTAATTGTGCCATTGTGGTGAACCTTCCTTCCCGTGATGTTTTATCATCACCCCTTTCCGATTGCAAGTGCGCTTTTCCACTGGAGCTTCCCTGTATTTTTCAAAAGATTAATAGCTCACCGCAGAGGCGCAGAGCACGCAAAGAGCGATCGCAAAGAATAATTCATAATAGCCTGGCTCTCTGCATGATCTATCATCTCTGCGTCCTCCGCGTCTCAGCGATGGAATATAGGGTCTCTTCTTTTTCCAAACTTGGAGTAGTACAGATGCCATATTTTGCATCTGTTCGCCACGGGTGGATGAAATTCTATCCTTCGGGAACGATTAAATTGGGATAGTCTGGGAGAATGGCTCACTCGCTTCTGGATAGGACAAGGCGCGCGAGTGCCAGGGTCAAGGCTGTGGCATGCGCGTCGACTTATTGAGGGGAGAGGGGCTGCACAGTACAATTATTCCCAGAAGACACCGCCGCTCACATGTTGATGATAAGAAGCTCCTCTTTCGACACGGCTTTGCGCCGGCGATGGTGGCGGAGTTGGTCAAACAGCTCCTTCAAAAGCGCGACCTCTTCGGGATTCCCATTCCCCTCCTCTAGCCAGTCATGAATCTGGACCTCGAGAGATTCCACACTGAGACTCGCTTTCAATGTGATCAGGAACCGGGCAGGGGCGATCTCGATCAGGCGAAGCCCATCGATGCTTCTCAGAACCTTGCTCTCCTTCACGACAATCAGGCCGCGATGCGGGGCAACTTCCACGATCTCCACCGGCTTCCCGTCGCGAAGCCCCCTGCCCGCCGCGGCCGCGAGTTTGGCGATCGCGCGCGCGCGATCGGGATCGATCGTATTGAGGATCTCGAGGACCCGCATGGGAAGGGTAACCGTCACAGGGCGGCGAGCTTCCTGAAATTTCGGAGGCCTGCCCGCTTTTTTGCTTGTATTCATACGTATTGTTACATTAATATTACCATGTTTGTGGTAATTTCAACGTAATAATTATCTTCCGGTATCACGGATAGAGAGAACGCCGTTGGTCATCCAGATATCCAGAAGATATGTGATATGACTAGCGGTATGCAGCGGCGCCGCTGCGGACGCGCATCTCATGTGTAAAACCGGACTTCGCTGCGGCAAATTGTACCATGCGGCTCTGCCGGGGGCAAATGAATCCTAGATCGTTTAAATCTGTTCTGCTCAAACTCGCCGCGTTATGCATCGGCGTCGCGCTTTCGCTGGTTGTAATCGATTTTGCCATCCGCCTTATCCCGGAGAAAAAGTCCCCGCGCGTGAAACTCCCTCTCTTCAGAACCTCGGGCATGCCTTTTAACTCCCTGAGATATCAGGATTTTGAATATCCGCAGCCAAAAGGTTTGAATGTGTTCAGGATTATCACCGTGGGGGATTCCTTTACGGAGGGGGGATATACGAGCTTCGAGAACAGCTATCCCAAAAAGCTCGAGTACTATTTGAATCATTTCGGGAATAACAAAGGAACAAACTACCAGGTTATCAATATGAGCAGGGGGGGCAGGTCAACCATCCAGGAGGTCGGACTAATCAAGCATCACGCAGGTGAACTCAAGCCCGACCTGGTCATCCTGGGCTATTGCCTGAATGACCCCGAGGATTGGGTACAAGGCTCCGTCTATTTACAGAAACTCAGGGAGAAGTGCTGCTATCACCAGTTTATAAAACCGGAAGGGTGGGAATCTTTCTTCTACAACCATTCCGCACTGGTCAGGCTGGTCACACAGAGGATTTTCAATTCCAGGGTCAAGGCCGGACATATAAAGTATTTTCATAAATTATACAGGGATTCGTATCCGGGATGGCAGGAGGCAAAGGCCTCTCTGCGTGAGCTGGCGGATTTGTCCCGGACCTCGCATATCCCTGTGCGAGTGGTCATCTTCCCGCTGTTTCCGTACGGGTTGGGCGAAAACTATCCTTTCTCCGATATTCACGAGAAGCTCCACAGCGTATTTGAAGAGGCGGGCTTGCGCTATATCGACCTTTTCCCTGTCTTTAAGGATATGGACCACACGAGCCTTGAATATATCCCCTATAAAGACCCGCACCCGAGCGAATTTGCGGATCGCATAGCGGCGGAGACGCTCTGGCAGGATTTGATGAGAGAAGGTCTGACACCGGAGGGGAAAAAGCCGGATGCGGACGTGATATCCCCGAAGGCCCCGCCGAAATGGTGAGACTCCCTCCAGGAAGTTCCCTAATAGCTGAATAATGATGGAGCCCCCTACGCGCCCTGCGATGCCGCTCGGCATCGCGTAGTGGAATCGCGCGCGTGGGGCTCTATTTTTTCGTTGCGTCATGAGGAACAGGTTATGCCGGCGGGAAAACGAAAAACTCCTGAGTGGAAAATAGTCAATAAAAAGGGGAATGGATCAATTGTATGGCGATATCCCCTGTGAGATAATATGGAAATAAATGGATTTATGCCGCACTCGTGGGAAATCCGCCGCACGCATCGTTATTTCATGTGAAGGGAAGTACCATGAATGTAGAATGTGCGCGGTTTATCCTAATCGGCCTGGGCGGCTCGGAAGAATCTATCGGGCGCTCTTTCAGGAGCAACGCAACTTTTTTGTCGTGCGGAGACGCGTATGGATAGACAACCTCTCTCACAGAAGGATGAGCAGATAGAGATAACGGAGTGGCTGAAATCCATCGACTACGTCCTGAAGCACCGCCCGATGGAGGAGGTCGCGACAATCCTGGAACTGATTCAGACACGCGCCCGGGAGTCGGGAGTCACGATCCCCTTCGCCGTCAACACCCCTTATATAAACACCCTACCCATCGCCGCACAGCCCGAATTCTCCGGGGACCTCGAAATCGAGCGCCGCATTGAGAATATCATCCGCTGGAACGCAATGGACATGGTCGTGAGGGCAAACAAGGCGGAAGAAGGGATCGGAGGGCACCTCTCCACATACGCATCGATCGCGACGCTCTTCGAAGTCGGCTTCAATCACTTCTTCCGCGCGAGGACCGATAACTTTCCCGGGGATTTTGTGTTCTTTCAGGGACATGCCTCGCCGGGGGTGTATTCGCGCGCTTTTCTCGAGGGCCGGCTCTCCGAAAAGGAGATACTAAACTTCCGGCGCGAGTTGAGTGCGGAGGGCGGGCTTTCCTCATATCCGCACCCCTGGCTGATGCCGGGATTCTGGCAATTTTCCACCGTTTCAATGGGGCTCGGTCCGATTCTGGCGATCTATCACGCGAGGTTCAACCGCTACCTTGAGGACCGCGGGATGAAACCGAAAGACGACGCCAAGGTATGGGCGTTTATCGGCGACGGGGAATGCGATGAGCCCGAGAGCCTTGGCGCGATCACCCTGGCATCCAGGGAACACCTGGACAATCTCATCTTCGTCGTCAACTGCAACCTCCAGCGCCTTGACGGTCCCGTGCGGGGAAACGGGAAGATAATCCAGGAACTGGAAGCGATTTTTCTCGGCGCGAAATGGAACGTCATCAAAGTCATCTGGGGAAGCGACTGGGACCCCCTGCTCCAAAAGGACACGGAGGGCCTTCTGGTCAAACGTATGGGCGAGGTCGTCGACGGCCAGTTCCAGAAATACTCCGTCGAGGGCGGCGCATATATGAGAAAAGATTTTTTCGGGACCGACCCGAGGCTCCTGGAGATGGTCAAGGACCTGTCCGACGAGCGGCTGCACGCTCTGAAGCGCGGAGGCCATGATCCAATAAAGGTGTACGCCTCGTTCAAATCCGCGTTCGAGTACAGGGAGGGGCCCACCGTCATCCTGGCAAAGACCATAAAAGGGTACGGCTTGGGGGAAAGCGGCGAGGGCAAGAACATCACGCATCAGGAGAAAAAGCTCAACGAGGAAGAGCTCAGGGAATTCCGCACGCGTTTCGATATTCCGTTAACTGACGCCGAGGTGGGCAAGGCACCGTTGTACAGGCCCGTGGACGATTCTCCCGAGATACGGTACCTGCACGAGCGTCGCAAAAAACTTGGGGGGTATATTCCCGAACGGAGGAAGGAAGCCCCGCCTATCCGGATGCCCGACGAGCGGATTTTCGAGGAGTTTCATAAAGGGACCGGGGACAGGCCGGTCTCAACCACCATGGCGTATGTGCGCATACTTGCAAAACTCCTCAGGGATAAATCCATCGGCAAATTGATTGTCCCGATCATCCCTGATGAAGCGCGAACCTTCGGGATGGAGCCGCTCTTCCGGCAGAGCGGGATCTATTCGCATTGCGGGCAAAAATATGAGCCGGTCGACAAAGCAAACCTGCTCTACTACCGGGAGGCGACCGACGGGCAGATTTTGGAGGAAGGGATCACCGAGGCGGGATCGATCGCCTCGTTTATCGCCGCGGGGTCGTCGTACTCGACCCATGGCATTCCCATGATCCCCTTTTACACCTATTACTCCATGTTCGGGCCGCAGCGCGTCGGAGACCTGCTGTGGGCGGCGGCCGACATGTGCTGCCGCGGTTTCCTTGTGGGAGGCACCTCAGGCCGCACGACCTTGAATGGCGAAGGCCTGCAGCACCAGGACGGGCACAGTCACGTGCTCTTTTCCGTGATTCCCACGTGTGCCGCGTATGATCCGGCTTTTGCGTACGAACTCGCCGTCATCATCCAGGAGGGGCTTCGCCGGATGTATGTGCATCAGGAGAACATTTTTTATTATTTCAACGTGGGCAATGAAAATTACGCCATGCCCGAAATGCCCGTTGGGGTGAGGGACGGCATCCTCAAGGGAATCTACAAATTCAAGGAAGCCGTGTCCGCCATGCCAGATCCCCGGGTGCATCTTTTCGGGAGCGGCGCAATCATCAACCAGGTCATCGAGGCGCAGCGGCTGCTCGAGGGGGGCTATGCCGTTCCGGCTACCGTCTGGAGCGTGACCAGCTATACCGAGCTGCGGCGCGAGGCATTGAACGTCGAGCGCTGGAATATGCTCCATCCGACGGAAGAGCGGAAGATCCCGTATATCACACAGTGTCTCAGGGATGAGCCGGGAGTGTATGTCGCCGCGACGGATTTTTTAAAAGCCCTCCCGGATTCGATCAGTAAATGGGTTCCCGGGCCACTGCTTTCCCTGGGGACCGACGGTTTCGGCAGGAGCGACTCTCGGAGCGCTCTGAGGGATTTCTTTGAAGTGGATGCCAGGCACATCGCCTTCGCAGCCCTGGGCGCACTCTACCGGGAGGGGAAAATGGCAAAAGATATTCTGGAAAAGGCGGCACAGGATCTCGCGATAGATCCCGGGAAACTGAATCCGATGATCAGTTAAGAACAGTGCAGCCGTTGGCTGCAATCAAAACCATCTGTGTGTATCGGTTTATATCTGTATTCATCTGTGATGCACATCGAAGCTTAAACGATCATCACAGATATACACAGATAATTGCGGATTAACACAGAGAAAGCAATATACTGCGGAACAAAGAGTGGCAGATAACACAGAGGATTATGATATAACCCCTCTATTCTAATCAGGCTTCGCAATTGTGGGAGGGGTGGAGAGCAATTCAGCTATCGAGCTATCAAGCTATCAAGATAAGAGCATACTGTGGGAGGGGCGTCCTCGCCCCGATGGTCATTATTGGAGGGCTTTCTCGGCTCGATCGCGGCTGGAAGCCGCTCCCACATTTAAGGAGCGGGAAGGAAAGGCGAAATCATGATTACAGAATTCAAGCTTCCTGAACTGGGCGAAAATATTTTATCCGGAACCGTGGTCAAGATTCCCGTCAAGACGGGCGATTCGGTGAAGAAGGAGGATACGGTATTGGAGATCGAGGCGAGCAAGGCGACTATCGAGGTGCCCTCCCCTGTCGACGGAATCATCCGGGAAATAGCCGTCCAAGAAGGCCAGGAGATCAAGGTCGGGCAGCTGATCATGAAGATCCAAACTGAGGGAGCAAAGGGCGCGCCCGAGGGAAAAACCGAGGCAAAGGCCCCGCCTCCCGCGCAGCACGCGCCGATCCGGGAAGAAAAAGCGGCAGCTCCGCCGCCCGAAACCGCGGAGGAGGTTGCCGCAGCTCCCTCCGTGCGGAGGCTCGCGCGCGAGAGAGCGGTTGATATTTCGAAGGTCAAGGGCTCCGGCCCGGCGGGGAGGATTCTGGAAGAGGATGTTATCGCCTATGCCCGCGGCATCAAGAAAGAGCAGCCGGCGCCGGAAATTCAGCAGGAACTGCTCCCCGATTTCACACAATGGGGAGAGATCGAGTGCGTGCCGATGGGCGCCACGCGGCTGCATATCGCGCGGCATCTGAGCGCCGCGTGGCACGTTATCCCGCACGTTACCCATTTTGACAAGGCCGACATCACAGAACTGGAAATTACGCTAAAAAAATACTCCACCCGCGAACGCGCCCTGACCATCACGCCTTTCCTGATTAAAATTGCGGCGTCCGCGCTTAAACTGTTCCCTCACTTCAATGCGAGCGTCGACATGAGGAAGCGCGAAATTGCGTACAAGAAATATTTCAACATCGGCGTGGCGGTGGATACGGAAAAAGGCCTGGTTGTCCCGGTGATACGCGACGTGGACAAGAAAAATATTTTTGCGATTGCCGATGAACTAAAAGAAGTCTCAAAGCGCGCGCGGGCCAACAAGCTCACGATAGCGGAGATGCAGGGCGGTTGCTTTACCATAACCAATCTCGGCGGCATAGGGTGCACATCGTTCGCGCCGATTATTCATTGGCCGGAAGCGGCGATCCTTGGTGTACCGAGAAGCCGGTGGGAACCTGTATATATCGATAAGCAATTCGTTCCCCGGAAGGTGCTGACGCTCTCCCTATCCTTTGACCACCGCATTATCGACGGGGCGGAAGCAGCCAGGTTTCTACGCTGGATTTGCCAGACAGCCGAGCAGCCGCTTCTGCTGGAAATGGAGGGATAACCATCACGACATCCTCAGGAAAACAGGTGCTGGTTCTCGGGGCGGGCCCCGGGGGATACGCTGCGGCGTTCATGGCGGCCGATCTCGGCCTCGCCGTCACGCTCGTGGATGAAGAAATAAATCCCGGGGGGGTGTGCCTTTTCCGTGGATGCATCCCCTCCAAGGCGTTATTGCACGCTTCAAAACTGATTTCAGATTCTCGCGAAGCCGCCGGCATCGGCATCGATTTTGGAAAACCGGTCATTGATTTGAAGAAGCTCCGTGAATGGAAGGATCACGTCGTGCAAAAACTGACCGCCGGCTTAGGGCAGCTCTGTGCTCGCCGCACTATCCACTACATCCGGGGGCACGGCCGCTTTCTGGATTCCGGCAGCATGGAGGTCAAGGGATCTGAGGGCGCGGAGCAAAAGATATCATTCGATCATGCCATTGTCGCCAGCGGTTCAAAGCCCGTAACCCTTCCCGTTGCATCCGCATCACGGAGAGTGCTCGATTCGACATCCGCCTTGAACCTCGAGGACATCCCCGGTCAACTGCTGATTGTCGGGGGCGGATACATCGGCCTTGAGATGGGGACCGTCTATTGCGAGCTGGGGGCCGAGGTCTCGGTCGTGGAGATGGCTCCGAATCTTTTGCCCGGGACGGATTCCGACTTGACCGACGTTCTTCACGCACGGCTTGCGCGACATTTCAAATCCATCATGCTCACTACCAGGGTCACAAAGGTAGAGGAAGAGGGAGGAGGTCTTCGCGCAACTCTCCAGGGACAGGACGGGAAGATCTCCAGACAGCATTTTGACAAGATGCTCGTGGCGATCGGCCGCACACCCAACAGCAAGGGGCTGGGATTGGAGAATACCGATGCAGAACTTACCCCGGATGGTTTCCTGCGCGTCGATCCCCAACGCGCTACCACCGACCCTCGCATTCACGCGATCGGCGACGTGGCCGGGGAGCCGATGCTGGCCCATAAGGCAACTCATGAAGGCCGCGTCGCGGCCATTTCGCTCTCGGGCGGGAAAGCGGCGTTTGAGCCACGCGCAATCCCGTCGGTTATCTTCACGAATCCCGAAATTGCATGGTGCGGCGTGACGGAAACCGAAGCGAGGAAAAGGAATATCCGTTTCACAATAACCAAATTCCCCTGGGCGGCCTCCGGCCGCGCCGCGACGATCAACCGCATGGACGGCTTTACAAAATTGATCCTCCACCCTGACACCGGCCGCATCCTGGGCGTGGGGATTGTCGGCGATGGGTGCGGAGAACTAATCTCGGAGGGCGTCGTTGCGATTGAAATGGGGGCGCGCGCTTCCGATCTCGAGTTATGCATCCACCCGCACCCCACGCTTTCCGAGACGATAATGGAATCGGCGCAGCTCGCGACAGGGTACGGCACACATTTTTTCAAACCTCAATCATGATTGCGATCATGAGACATGATTGTGTCTCCTGGAGAATCTTTGCGAGGATATATGAGCGCACCCCCACCCTCCCCTCCCCTTTCACAGGGGGAGGAATATATTTTGGAGGACTCTTCACTCATAGGTAAATAAGGCGCATGCTTTATAGCGCACAGGAATCCATCATGAGCCAGAGATTCAGCTTTTCGGGAAGCAGTCGGGACTGGCGGCTTATCCTGTCCGGCTGCAATGACGCGTTTACGAATATGGCGCTCGATGAAACGCTGCTCGACAGTTATTGCGACCGGGGCGCGCCGCCGACTCTCCGTATCTATGGCTGGCACCCACCCGCTTTTTCAATAGGCTATTTTCAGGACCCGCGCGTCAACCTGGATCTGGATCAATGCGAAAGGCATAAGATTGCGGTTGTGCGCAGAATGACGGGCGGGGCAGTCCTTTTTCACTTTCACGACATATCGTACAGTATCGTATGCACCCTGAGCGACCTGCGGATCAATTACCCGATAAAATATTCTTATGAGATACTCAGTTCCTTTTTAATCAACCTGTATAGATATTTGGGGCTTGAGCCCTCGTTCGCGCTCCAGGCGGATCCCGCTCTTCGCCACACCCTGCGGATGTTAAATTCAAAACCTGAATTCTGCCAGGCCACAACCGAAATGCACGACATAGTGATCGGCAATAAGAAAATAGGCGGCAATGCCCAAAGGCGAAGAAACAATGTCATCCTCCAGCACGGCTCCATTCCGTTGAGAAATATGATCGAGTCCGCGGGCTTCGCGTTAAAGGAAAACATCTCGAGGATCAAGAATAACATGACCTCCCTCGATGAATTGCTGGGAAGCCCTGTCGATTTCCACATGGCGGAGCGCCTTCTCAAAGAGTCGTTTGAAAGGACTTTTTATGTGGATCTCAAGGAAAGCCCGTTGAGCGAATCCGAATCTGCCGCATATGAAAAATTGAAAAGTTCCAAATACCTCACTCCGGAATGGAATATGGAGCGCGCGTCTGATTCTCCTACGAGACCGGTGCGCAATAAAAACTATGCTCGCTGAAACTGAAAAGCCGCCCTGGATTAATAAGAAAATACGCCTGAAAGACTGCCGCGGAACGGAAGCCGTCCTGGATCAATTTAACGTGAACACGGTCTGTCAAAAAGCGCTTTGCCCGAACAGGGGAGAGTGTTTTGCGTCCGGACATGCCACATTCCTGATTCTGGGCCCCGTATGCACCCGCAATTGCGGATTCTGCGGTGTTTCCAAGGGTAAACCCTCCGGGGTGGACGCGAGCGAGCCACGGCGGATTGCGATGGCCGCCAAGAGCCTCAACTACAGGCATTGCGTGATTACGAGCGTCACCAGGGATGATCTTGCAGACGGGGGTTCCGGCATTTTCGCGGAAACGGTTCTCTCCCTGCGGGAGGAGCTGCCTCACTGCCGGATCGAGATATTAATACCGGATTTTTCAGGCGACCTGATTGCGCTGCATACCGTGGTAAGAGCGAACCCCGACATAATCGGCCACAATATTGAAACGGTTCCCCGCCTCTACAAAGAGATTCGCAGCGGCTCCTCCTATGAGCGTTCGCTGCAAGTTCTGGAGACGATAAAAAAATTGGATAACGGTATGTACACCAAATCCGGCATAATGCTGGGAATGGGTGAACGTCGGGGTGAGCTTCTGGATGTCTTCGATGATTTGGCCGGCGTTCGATGCGATTTCTTGAGCCTGGGGCAGTATCTATCCCCAGGGCCGGACCGGCATCCCGTAAAGGATTATATACGCCCGCGAACATTCGATTATTACAAAGAGAAGGCTCTTGAACGCGGCCTCAAGTTCGTCATGAGCGCGCCCTACGTGCGCAGCTCCTACAACGCCTATAAGTATCTGGGTGTTGAGAGAGGCCGGCATGGTGACGGAATATGATTTTCTTTCTCCCGTTATGAAGTCTCCCCCGTGACATGCATTATTGTTCTTTTTCGTTTTGTGTGGGTTATTCTAACTAATCCCTCCCCCCTCCGAAGGGCGGAGATAAAGAGGGGTTTAACTACGGTTGACAGTTTAAGGATTAAAGCTGAAAATTCATGCATATTAAACTTTAAACTTTAAACTTTTGGCTGTAGTCAGCACCCCCACCCTCCCCTTGCTTCGGCAGGGTCCCTTCGAACTGCGCTCAGGGTCTTCGACAGCACAGGCTCCCCTTCATAGCGGGAGGGGATAAACGGATTTACCAACACAAAATGGAGGAGAATCTAAATTATTGTTTCACTCAGATCGCACGTTGATATCATAGAGTACGCCTATGCTCTGATTCAGACCTTATCTTTTCCCAGGAAGGATGCGTTATGTGTGGCGGCTACAGGCATCGATCATGAGAAGCTACAGTTGCGAACTGGCGGTCTTCATCTGCGGGGCTGCGGTCATGGTGTTCGAGCTCATCGGCTCCAGGGTGCTCGCCCCCTACGCGGGAACATCGCTGTACGTATGGACCAACCTGATCGGAGTAATCCTGGCCAGCCTCAGCGTCGGTTACTGGTGGGGAGGAAGAATCGCCGATAGGCGGCCGGATGCCCGGCTTCTCTCTTTGATGGTATTCATGGCCGCCGTCTGTGTCGGGCTGACGGCGGTGTTGAAAGACAGGCTGCTCTCCTCGCTGGGCGCATGGTGCGGCGGCTACGGGATGTTCTCCCTCTGCGCCTCTCTCATTCTCTTTGCCCCCGCGAACGTGTTCCTGGGGATGATCTTCCCGCACGCGACCAGACTCAAAATGCATGACCTCGGAACCTCGGGGGCGACGGTCGGGCGCCTGTATGCTCTGTCCTCCATGGGGAGCATCTCCGGCACCTTTCTCGCGGGTTTCGTTTTGATACCCGCGCTCGGAAGCGGGCGGCTCCTCCTGATGATTTCGGCGGGCCTCGGGCTTCTTTCCCTCGCATTGTTCGCAGGACCGTTCGCGAAAATGAGGGCCGTCATGCTGCTTCTCCTTCTCGCGGCTGGCAGCTCCTTATCGGGAGTCGGGCTGCGGGATGTGCTGGTTGATATTGATACTCCCTACAACCGGGTCTGGATACACAGGGAGACGGACGAGGCAACAGGCAGGCCGATCCTCGCCCTCTCCACGGATCCCTATGGACAGGAATCTGCCATGTACCTCGATGGCGGGGATCTCGTGTTTGACTACATGAAGTTCTTCCGCCTCGCCGAGCAGTTTTCCCCCGGTTTCCAACGCGCGCTCATGATCGGCGGGGCAGCCTACTCCTACCCGAAGGATTTCCTGCGGCGATATCCTGACGGGCAAATCGATGTGGTTGAGATCGACCCGATGCTGACGGAGTTATCCAGAAAGTACTTCAATCTGCGTGACAACCCCCGCCTGACCGTGCTGCATGAGGATGGGAGGACATTCCTCAACAGGAGCGGCAACCGTTATGATCTGATCATCATCGACGCCTTCAGGGATGCGAACTGTCTCCCCTACCAGCTCACAACGATCGAGGCGGTGAGGAGGATGCGAGAGATGCTGACTGAAAAGGGTACGGTGCTCGTCAATATCATCGGCGCCATCGAGGGGGCGAACGGAAGATTCACGAGGGCGGAGTATGCGACCTATGCGGAGATCTTCCCACACGTCATGCTGTTTCCCGTTGATGATCCAATAAACGCGTGCGAGGTGCAGAATATCATCCTCGCAGCAATGAGGTCGTATCATCAGCCCCCTCCGGAGAGTGGCGATGCGGAAATACGCCGCTACCTTCGGCACCTCTGGAAGAGGGGGGTGGCCGTAGATGTACCCGTCCTCACCGACGACCATGCCCCGGTGGAGTATTACCTCGGTGAAGTACGGTGATCAGAGCCCGCCGGGCTATAAAGGAAGGGGTCTTTGAAGGGAGGTAACCCTCACCTGGCTTTCATTCCAGGGCGCCTCGTTCTATCCTCCCCCTATCCGGTCTCACCGTGTCTCTTTTCCCGAAAGGGACAAAAGAAATGCCAGGTCCTCATCGGCTCTTAAAGCGTGAGGCGCATTCTTTGGCATGAAAATAAACACGCCCGGCTTCATCCTTATCTTCTTACCGTTCAAGATAAACAAGCCTTTGCCTTTTAAAATAGTTACCACCGCTTCGCGCGTCGAGGTATGCTCTGTAATATCAGTCCCTTTGGCCAAGCACATGAGGGTATGGTTTGATATGTCCCCTTTTGCCAAAAGCTTGCTGAAAACCCCTTCCATGGGAAACTCCATCGCCTCATACAAATCCTTTACAACTGATCTCGCCATAGCGTCACCTCCGCAGATATTATGTCTGAAAACTGCATAACCCTCAAGGCTTGCTTCTCTGAGTGCATGCCCGTTTATGACCCTACCCCTCCCCTGCGGGAGAGAGGGAATGGATGTGAGGATATTCGGCCTTCGTGAGACAGCTGTTATCGTACGGAGTATCCCTTGTAACTAATCTATTACCGTACAGGTAATGGGTCACCCATCAAAGGCGCGGAGTCAATAGACATAGTTCCTCCCTTCCAGCGCATGAGCGCTGGTTCAGCTAGTTACTCCGATTACGACAGCACCCGCGACCTGCTTTCTGCCCTGTCCCGAACCCGACTAGCT
>JAPLCW010000179.1 GCA_026392015.1 Candidatus Auribacterota bacterium
CGCCTCAGGCGCAAGGAGGTGAACCAGCAACTAAACCGGTTGACAGAGACCCGAAAAAGGAGCATAAACAACCAAGGTCAGGCGGCACTTTATAGTGTAATTCCATGACCTTTGGTCTCATTGTTCCAGAAACGGCCCGCAGAGGCACTGTCAAAATTCTCCGTGTGCCGAGAGTATTTATTCCATTTTCCGAATAAGTAGAATATAATTTCATAAGATTTCCGCTGCGAGGTTGGGAATGAACATTTTTCCCTGCAGCAGGAACTAACTATTCCCTAAAATAGTCCGCATTCAAAACTGTTATCGCACTGAGAGAGAGGATTAGTTACGCCATGTGCGGAATTGTAGGAATTTGTCGGAGCGATGTGTTAACTGATCAGGATCGATGCTTCCTGGAGGCTGCTTCTGAGACACTTGCCCACCGCGGCCCCGACGCCCACGGGACCTGGATATCCGAGAGGGCAGGGTTCGCCCACAGGAGGCTTTCCATCATCGATATCGAGGGGGGGGCGCAACCGATGCACGATGCCTCGGAGCGCTACACGATTGTGTATAACGGCGAGATCTACAACTACAGGGAGATCCGCAGGACCCTCGAGTCCAATGGGGTCGTGTTCCGGACCAATTCGGATACCGAGGTGGCGCTGAACGCGTACGCCCTATGGGGCCCCGGCTGCGTCGCGCGCTTCAACGGGATCTTCGCATTGGGGATATGGGATGGGCGCGAGCAGACGCTCTTCCTCGCCCGAGACCACATGGGAGTGAAACCCCTGGTGTACTGGTCCGCCCCCGGCTGCCTCATCTTCGCCTCCGAGATCAAAGCATTACTCTGCCATCCCGCGGTGACGACCGATGTGGACCTGTGCGCCCTGAGCGATTACCTCAGCCTGGGCTACACGCTGTGCCCGAAGACGATCTACAGGGACATCAGGAAGACTCCGCCCGCGACGTGGATCATCTGGCAGAAGGGGCAACTCCACAGCAAACGCTATTGGGATCTCTCTGCATTCGCACACAACCCACCGCCACGCACTATCTCGGAGGAGGCGGCGATCGAGGAACTCCGCAGCCACCTCAATCGCTCGGTGCGCGCACAGCTTGTGAGCGACGTCCCTGTCGGGGCATTCCTCAGCGGGGGCATCGACTCGAGCACTATCGTCAAGGAGATGGTCTCCTCGATCAGTGACACGGTGAAAACATTCAGCATCGGGTTCAAGGAACGATCCTACAACGAATCGTCGTATGCACGACTCGCGGCGGAATGGATAGGCACACAGCATTTTGAACGGGTCGTCTCGCAGGATCTCGCCGCCCTCCTGCCGAAACTGGTGGCCTGCTACGACGAGCCGTTCGCCGACACCTCTGCCGCCCCGACGTTCCTCCTGTGCAAGTGGGCCCGGGAGTTCGTCAAGGTCGTCCTCTCGGGCGACGGCGGGGATGAGTGCTTCGCGGGATACGATACCTATGTCGCGGACAAGCTACAGATGTGGTACCGCCGTGTGCCGGCCCTCATCCACCGGGCGATCCTTTCCCCTCTCACCTCTCTCATCCCCTCCACCCACCGCAAGGTAAGCTGGGACTACAAGATCAAACAGTTCGTGCGCCACGCGCAGTCGACCCCGGAAGAGGCTCACTACAGCTGGAGGCTTATCTTCTCCGAAGAGGAAAAACGGCGCCTCATGGGTCCCGACATCTACCGGAGCCTCGAGGGGTACACCCCGTTCGATGTATTCATGTCGCACTACGCTGACGTGCCAGACGCCGCCCCGCTCAACCGCTCGCTCTACGTCGATGCGAAGACCTGGCTCGTCGACGCGATGCTCGTTAAGGTGGACCGCGCGAGCATGGCGCACGGCCTGGAAGTCCGCGTGCCGCTGCTCGACAGGGAGCTGGTCGAGTTCGCGATGTCCCTTCCTCCCCGGTTCAAGCTTCAGGGGCTTCGCACAAAGGCGATCCTCAAGAAAGCCATGGCGGATTCGCTCCCCCCGGGCATCATCGACAGGAAGAAACGCGGCTTCAATGCCCCCGTCGCTCACTGGATCGAGCGCTTCGGGGAAAAGCCGCCCTCAGGAGGGACCGGGGCGCTTGAGGGATGCCCGCAACTCTGGCCCGAGCTCATGCGCGAGCACAGGGCCCACAGGGCCGACAACAGTTTTAAACTATGGACCCTGTTGCTGTGGCTCAGATGGGAACACCCCTTCACCGTGCCCGGCGATGCGCCTTTCACCAAATGACACGACAAAAAAAGCAAGACGAGTGGCGTGAGCAGTGGACGCTTCTGCAGGACAACGAGATATTCCTGTTCAGGGAGTGGATATACCCGAATCGCATCGAGGAGTTCGACGGTAAAACCGTCCTCGACTGCGGATGCGGAGGAGGGCAGCATATCGTCTTTGTTGCCCCGCACGCCCGCACGGTGGTCGGGGTCGATCTCAACACGGCGGAGATCGCCCATGAACGCACCCGTCGCTATGGGAACGTGACCATACTTGAGGCGGACATCGCGCTGTTCTCCTATCCCGAGAAGTTCGACATCGTGTATTGCATCGGCGTCATCCATCACACCGATGACCCCGACATGACCTTCCGGAACCTCGTCAACCTGTGCAAGCCCGGGGGTCGCGTGATACTCTGGTGTTACTCCGCCGAGGGGAACTGGCTCGTCCGCCACCTCGTCGAGCCCCTGCGGAAACTGATCATCGCGCGCCTCCCCCGTCGCGCGGTGCTCGCCCTCTCAAGAATCGTCACCGCCGCGCTGTATCCTGTCGCGCATACGCTATATCGCATCCACCTTTTTCACCGCCTCCCCTACTACGACTACTTCGGGAACTTTCGAGGACTTTCCTTTCCGCGGAACGTGCTCAATGTGTTCGACAAGCTCAACGCCCCCCAGACGATATTCATCACCGGAGAGCGCATACGACGCTGGTTCGGGGGGGGCGACTTTTCCAAGGTGCACATCGATCGCTACAAGGGGGTGAGCTGGCGCGCGACGGGAATACTGAAAACATAGGCTGACGCCCGGATCAGCGCAACTCACTTCGACACGCCGCGCCCCACCCTCGCGTAACGTAAGGGGTCAATTATGGCGCGGGAATCACCCCCTCCCTTCCCTCCCCCTTCGAAGGAGGAGGGGTTTGGTCAAGGGGCACCCTATCGTAAATCACCCATTACCCGTAACCCCATTTATTAATGACAATGACGGTCATTTGGCGTACTATGTTTTCGCGCGCGTTCCAGCGGCAGTGTCATCTCAATAACCCGGAGAAAGGGCCATGCTCTCACTCATCATTCCTGCATTCAACGAGGAGAACATGGTGGCCGGCACCATCACGGCTGCGCGCGATGCATTGACCTCCGCAGGGATTGCGCATGAGATCATCGTCGTAGACGATGGCAGCACCGACGGCACCGCTGAGGCGGCGAAGGCCGCCGGTGCGAAGGTCATCGCGCACTCCCACAACATCGGTTACGGCGCCGCTCTCAAAACCGGCATCGTGCACGCACAGTTCGATTGGATCGCCATCATTGATGCCGACAGTAAGTATCCCCCCGGGGAGCTCCCCTCCCTCCTGACGCATATTCCGCGGTTTGACATGGTCGTGGGGGCACGCACCGGGAAGGACGACTGGGCGACCTTCCCGAAAAGGTGCGTGCGGAGATTGTTTCTCTGGGTGGGGGAAGTCGTCACGAAAACGTACATCCCGGACGTCAGTTCCGGTATGCAGGTTTTCAGGAAGACGATCGCCCTGCGGCACCTCGGCCGCCTCGGCAACGGCTATTCATTCACCACCACCCTGACCCTGGCGGTCATACTTGGAGGAGGCTTCATCACCTACATACCGATCGCATACCATCCGCGAGTCGGCGACAGCCACCTCCGCTACTTTCGCGATCTCCTGCGCGTGGGGCAGATCCTCATTCAGACCATGATCTATGCGAGCCCCCTGAAGATATTCTCCATGATCGGTATAGGCTGCATCTCGATTGCGTTTATTGCATATGCGGCGGCGAGGCTCTTCCCGCGGTATACCTTCACACCCCCGCTATTGGGTCTCGCGCTCCTCATCACGGGGTTCCAGAGTCTTTTCTTCGGCATTATTGCAGATCTAATCCTTAGAGAAAAGTGAGAAGGAGTCGCGTTTGCATGGGAAACCGCCCCAAGTTGCTTCTCATATATCCGCGATTGGGAACGGTCGCTTCCTACATCAGGAGCGTCCCTCTCAGCCTGATCTACGTGGCGACGCGCGTGCAGAAGCTCCCCATCGACATCGAAATCCTCGACTTGAGGATTGAGAAGTCATGGGAAGACCTGCTCGAACGGAAGCTGACATCTGAGCCGATCCTTGCCGTCGGCGTCTCAGTCATGTCCGGCATCACCATCCTCAACGCGCTCGCGGCATCCGGCATAGTAAAAAATCACTCGCAAGCCCCCGTGATATGGGGAGGTCCCCATCCCACCATATTGCCGGAAGAGGTGCTGCGATGCCCCGAAGTCGATTTTGTCGTAAGGGGCTTCGGGTCGGACGCGCTCGCACAGCTTATCGACAGGCTCCTGAATAAGAGTCCGCATTTCGATGATATACCGGGCCTCTGTTACAAGCGGGATGGCAAGGCCGTCATCACGCCCATCAACTGCACCTACGAAATGTTCGATTTCAGGGAACTGCCCTACAATCTCATCGAACACAAGCTGGATTCGTATTTTACCGGGATGGACGTGAAGATGCTCCCCATCTACAGCAGCTTGGGGTGCCCCTACCAGTGCGCGTTCTGCATCGCACCGATCTGGTATAAGGGAAACGAGAAGAGGTGGGTGCCCCTCGAACCCGGCCAGGTCGTTGACCACATCGAGTGGCTTCAAAAACAATATGGCATCGACTACATTTACTTCTATGATGACGATTCTTTTGTGGACCCGGCTCATTTCATGTCCATTACGAGAGAGATACTCAAGCGGGGACTTAAAATCAAAATAGGCTTTCGCGGCTTTCGCGTAAACGAGCTGGTGAGGCTTAAAGATGAAGACCTCTCACTGCTGAATCGCGCGGGGATCAAAAGTATTCACATAGGCGCCGAGAGCGGATCTGCGCGCATGCTCAAGCTCATGAAGAAGGGAATCACGGTGGAGCAAACCCTGCAAGCCAATCGCATGCTCGCACAACAGCCCGGCATGATCCCCATCTATAATCTTCTGGTGGGACTTCCGACCGAGCGGCTTGACGACCTCAGAGAAACGCGCGACCTTATGCTGCGGCTCATCGAGGAAAACCCCCACGCGATCATATGGGTACCCTGCAAACTGATTCCCTATCCCGGATCCGAGCTTTATGATCTCGTGCTCCGGCACGGCTTCAACCCGCCCGACGACATCAGGGGCTGGAGCTGCCTGGACCAGGAACTGGAAATGCGGTTCCCCTGGATCCCCCCCGAGAACGAACGCTACATCAGAATGCTGCAGGTGACCTCCTATTTCATCGACAACAAAAGCGCCTATCTGGGGAACCTCAAGTTCTTATCGCGCTGCGGATTTCGATTGGTCCGGTTCCTGTATCGACCGCTGGCCCTGTGGAGACTCCGCAACGACCGCTGCGGAGTCCTGATCGAATACCCGATCCTGAACATGCTGAAGAAGCTGATGGGGGGATGAGGAATGCGGAACACAATTAAGAACCATAACTCTCTTTTAACCAGCTGGATGTTGTATGCCTTTCTCTTAATAGGCCTGGGTATACAGGTATTTGTGCAATATACCGTGCATTCTCGCCCTCTTTACAATGATGAACTTATTAAAGCATCCTCGAGGACATCCCTGAAAATCAATTTCTGGATAGACAATGGGTTCCTCAGACATTGTGGATTCCCTTTCTTAAAATCTCCCTATAGCGATCCTCATACTGTGGCCTATAGGTCACATCCGCCTGCACTTTGGTATCCCCTCTACTGGGCCAATTTTATAAGGTATAAAATGGGTTATGCCAAATTCAGCCTGCGAGGCTATACCTGGTATAATCAGTCAATTGTTTGGCTCTCCGCCAGTCTCCTGGGATATTTGGTCTTCCGATTGGCGATAAGATTGTGTTGTTCATCTCTTCTTGCATTCCTCTGCGGTGTTACATCCCAAGCTATTTTTCAGACTAATCCATGGAATCTCGAAAGGTATTTTGAGTCTTATACCGACCAATTAGTCTGTTTATTCTTTATATGTCTATTACTTAATGAAGAAGCCAGTCTCGCTCAGTCCGGCCATAGGCTAATCCTCAAAAGCATATTTATATGTCTGTCGACCTATATTGTCCCTTACTTCGCCATCCCGGCCCTTTGTGCATATGTATTATCGAAACTCCTTATTAGCAAAGCGGGGCAGGCGGAGATTATTACGGTAATCGCCGCGACCTGTTTAGGCTTCATCATCTTTTTTGCGCAGATTTGCTGGGTACGGCTAAAATTCCCGGACATTACCTCGGTTGGTTCGACTTTTTTGTATAGGACTGGATTAGATGGGGCGACGGATCTTGTAGGACTCCCTCTGCTAGACCAACTGGGCAAAGAAAATATTTTTCTCAGAAATGTAGGTATAATTACCGGCGTTATACTTATTGCGGTTTGCTTATTACGTGCTGAAAAGATTTTGAAAGAGACCCTTATCTTTATAACAACAGCTGCATGGGGTTTCTATTTAATGTCAATATGCTTTTATTCAAAATTCATTGCTTCATCAGAATGTTGATGTTCTTCTCATCATGGGTTCGCTACTGATATCATGCGGCATTTTTATCCCCTACATGGAAAGAGTGTCCGGCAACATGGGTGTTTTCGTTTGGAGTTTGGTTATAATCGGATTCTGTCTATGCATGTATCAATTGAGAGTATTCGCTATTGCCCATCCTCTCCCAATCCCTGCAGTCAATTGGAGGATATATCTCGACCTGGCATAAATTCAATTGCTTCTCTGACGTTACGAAGCAGACATTAGCGGACTCTCCCTATTCTGTCTGCCGACAGATCTTGGGTTGAATATAGGTGATCTGCCGGGGAGGAGGTAGATTTTGCCGGTCATCACGAGCTCACCGCGTTCGCCGCTATTGCTGCACGAGCCCTATGAGAAAGACTAACCTCACTATCGCATTATCTGTTTTCGTGCTGTCTTTCGCGTGTTTCTTCCTAAAGAACCACTACTACCTCCCCTCCACGGCGGAGATAATCGTGGGCTCCGGAAACCGCGAAGAGGCCTTCCTTTTTTGGGACTCGGGCAAGGGGTTCAGCGAGTATGAGAAGGCGCCCCTTTTCGTGACCGGCAGAAAGATTATGCGATTCGGAGAACCCCTCCTCACCCGCACCGAGGGGGTGCTGACCGTATCGCGCATCCCCCTTCCCCAGCTTCCCATACGGGCCCTGAAAATAGAGGCGGCAGACGGACTCAAACTCGAGTCGTTAGCCATGGAATCGGCGAACGGCCGCGTTGATCTGCCGCTCCAACGCGCACGGACCGGGATAGATAAGGGAAGGGAAATGGTTGTCCTGGATGGAATCCCCGCCTCGACCGTGCATCTGCACCCCCTCCTTTTCACGGTACATCTGCTGCTCGCGCTGATCTTCGGGTACCTCGCCTACGAGCTCGCCGGCGTGAGGGAAAGGTTCAACCAGCCCGATTGGAGGTCGACTCTTGCCTTCATATTTTTCCGGGACGGGCACTGGCTCTTCTGGGATCTCTTCACCGTTTCATTCTGCGTCTTCTCCCTCTGGCTCCTTGGGCAGTGGCCTGGAGTAACCGATCAGGACGCACTGTGGAACTGGCAACAGTCCATCTACCTCGATTTTCACAACTACCAGCCGTTCATCTACTCTCTATTCTTCCTCTTCGCGCGCCAGGTATGGGATTCGCCCGCATTCATAGCGCTTCTCCAGATAACGGCCATGTCAGCACTGGGAAGCTACATTTTCTATTTCGTCATGAAGTACGGTCGTGTCCGGTTCATCTGCATCCTTCCCTTTTATGCGGCCTTCCTCCTCTCGATACCGGTGGGCTACTTCAACGTAACGATCCTCAAGGACGTACCATTCGCCATACTGATGATTTTCTGGGCATTCCTCCTGTACTATGCAGGATACAGAAAGATGATCGGGAAGCCGGTCATATTCACCTTGAAGGGGATAGTACTCCTTTCGCCGGCTCTCGTCTTCTGCACGCTGAGGCATTCGGCAACCCCTCATCTGATCGTCATTCCGTTGCTCTTCGCTTTGTCTAAGGGTATGCCGGTGAAGAGGGCGATCCAACTCGCCGCCACCTCCATAGCAATCGTTTTCGTGGCGCTTCATGGCGTGGTGAACGTCCTGTGCGTTCAAGAGAAAGTCGATTACAGGTATGGGGCCCTGACCGCATACGGAAATCCACTCATCGCGATGGTGACAAACAAGTACTTCTGGTCACCGAACCCGAAAGAGGACATAGCAATCTTTGAAAAGTGGATGACGCTGGATTACGTCAAGGCCATGCAGGATAAATCTGATGTTGATTTCTGGTGGTCCGACGACGACACCGGCGGCCTGGCATTCTGCAACCTGCCAAAGAAAGAGAAGGATGATATTTTTCGCCTTTACCTCAGGAGGATGCCTGATAACCTTCCCCTCATCCTGGCGGAGCGCGTACAGACCTTCGTCACCAACTTGGGGTTCTACGGGCAGCAAAGGCACTGGAATGTATTCCCCTCCAGGGGAGCCTACGGGGACGAGCCGACCGACAAGCGCGGATCTGCATACTGCCCGCTCTATTCACCCAAGTCAGCGTGGCTGAACAAAATACAAAACAAGCTGGTCGATAAATCGTGGGACTACCGGGGTATCCGGGGCGGGCGGTTCATATTTTGGAATATGTCCGTGCCACTCGTTTTGCTGATCGTAGCGTTCCTGCTCAACAGGTGGCTTCCCCTCTCCGCCCTCTTCTCGCTGCTAATACTCCTCGACCTCTTCTTCCTTTTCGCAGCCATGCCGAGTGCGCAGTACCGTTACATGTACTTCCTGCACCTGGCGGGCTTCTTCATCATTCCCCTGGCGATCCTCGAAATAGCCTCCAGGACGAAACGGTAGCTGCCTCTTTTCCATGTGCCGCCATTTCACCTCTTCCCCATTGCAGATCTCCGCGATCGCACCTCGAGATCTGCTGGCCGGGTTATAAGACCGAAAACTTACCGCGGATTCGGGCCGTCCGCGGGCAGGAAGCCGTTGCGGACGAGGAAATCAGGCGCCTGCTTCAGAGATTCGGAGGTTCCCACGTCGAGGAAGTCGGCTTTCTCGCGGTATGCATAAAGCGTGCCGGGAGGACAGGAAGGGAAGATCTGGTCTTCGAGCGAGAGGGGCGCCCCGCCGACGATCCTGCCGCCGAAGCTCGTCTGCATCCAGTAGATCCCCGCGTTGATATAAGCCCCTCCCGCCGTTTCCCTCTTTTCACGGAATTCCCGGATGCGGCCATCCTCCTCTATACCGACCGTACCGAATCTGGACGGATCGTTCGACCAGACGCAACAGAGGGTGGCGAGGCCGCCGTGCAGAAGGTGGAAGCGGTAAAAGGCGGCGATGTCGCACATGCACAACGAATCCCCGTTCATAACAAGCGTGTGTTCCGTCTCCACCTTGAGGAGCGCCTCGCGGAGCGCCCCTCCCGTCCCGAGCGGTGTGTCCTCCCGGACGTACCGGATGCGAGCGCCCCATCTCGCCCCATCTTTGAAATAGTCCGTGATGACCTCGCGACGGTACCCTACCGAAAGTATAATATTGACGAAGCCTGCCGAACGGAGGCGAATGATCATCCATTCGAGCAGCGGTTTCCCGAGAACAGGCACCATCGGTTTCGGCAGCCCGCGGAGGTATGCTGCGAGCCTTTCCCCTTTCCCTCCAGCCAGTATTATCGCGTCATGCGTATGAAAGAGTCCTGATGGCTTCATGGAGATACCTGATCCTGAGATCCGTGTCTGGGGGCGCTCACCCACCGCGATCGAGGAAATAGGTAGTGCCCCAATTTGACTGGAAACTATTTGTAGGGGTTCGATTTATCGAACCCGGGCGCGATAAAACTTGTCCTGAGCTTGCCGAAGGATCGCGCCCCTACAACAACAGGAGCTATATCGTGCATGTAATTATGCCACTACCCGGACATCATCCTCTCTCAGATGCCCCGGCGTAATTATCGCGGAACCATTCAATTGTCTTAGTGATCCCCTCGCGGAGAGAAACGCGCGGCCGATAGCCCAGGAGACGCTCCATCCTCGTGACGTCATACACCTTTTGCGCCTGGCCGTCCGGCCTGGAGGAGTCCCACACAAGCCTGCCCAGGTAGCCGCTGAGCTCCGCGATCAGAGCGGCGAGTTCCCTGACCGCAATCCCGTCGCCGGAGGAGATGTTGATGATCTCAGGCCCGTCATATTTCTCCATGGCAATCACGGCGGCCTCGGCGGCGTCCTCGACGAAGATGAAGTCTCTTACGGGCGCGCCGCTCCCCCACAGGACCACTTCATCGAGGTTGTCGCGCACGGCCTCATGAAACCTCCGGATGAACGCGGGAATAACGTGGGATTCGGTGAGGTCGAAGCTTTCGCCCGGCCCGTAAAGATTGCCGAGAAGAAGGACAACGCTGTGGAATCCGTATTGCCTCCGGTACGCCTCGGACTGAACCGCTGCCACCTTCTTCGCCACCGCGTAGGGGGCCGACGTGACCTGAGGGTAGCCATCCCAGAGCGTCTCTTCTCTGAGCGGCGATGGGGCCTTATCGGGATAACAGCAGCCGCAGATAAAGGCCATGTAGTTCCCCACTCCGGCGCGCCACGATTCATGGAGCAGCAGCGTCCCGATGAGGAGGTTGTCGTAGAAAAACTCTGCGGGGCGCCGGGTGTTGACCAAAATGCCCCCGCCTGTCCCCGCGCAGTTGATCACGACCTGGGGACGGATCCGGGCGAGCATCTCCCTCACCTCTCTCTGCTCCCGGAGGTCGCATTCTTCCCTCTTCAGGGCAATGACGTCGGCGGCCCCGCGTGCGGCCAGACGGGCGACGATCGCACGCCCCAACATGCCGCCGGCGCCGGCCACCAGTACCCGCATCCCTGAAATATTCATGGTTTATCTCCCGCTCGAATCAGCCGGTATTCCCCTGTTTTTCTCAATAGAGGAATAGATTATTTGAAACACAGAAGATCAGCATTTCCTAAATATATTTCCCTCTCCCCTTGGAGGGAGAAGGCCAAGGTGAGGGGGGATCTCTATGTCACCCCCATCCCTACCTTCCCCCTTCGGAGGGGGAAGGGGATATGCCTTTCCCAGTTATAGATTAGGGTTCTATTCCACTTTGTGTGGGTAAATATCGCTATCCCCTCCCCCTTCGAAGGGGGAGGGTAAGGGTGGGGGTGTGCTTCTATAGCAAGTAATAGTCGCTATTTGGTCATGTGGCATCGGTATTCGAGGGCAATCGAATCACCCCCCTCCTAACCTCCCCCCTTCACAGGGGGGAGGGAATAACTAAAGCAACCCACACAAAACGTAAGAGAACCTAGATTAGGAATATATCCTCTCCCGCAAACAGAGATGAATCGATTTGCAATAAAAACGTTGAATGTCCAATTCTCATCAGGCATTATACATGCTCGACCTGCCGATCATCTGATATCCCTGGATCAGCTCGCGGATCCCCTCATCGAGCCCCCGTTGTGCGACGAATCCCCTGGCGTTGATCTTGTCATTCGAAACTATGTAGTTCCTCTTGTCCGGGTCGGTGCCGATCTCGGCGAAATGGATGTAGAGGCCCGGCACATGGCGCTTGATCCGGAGGGCGAGTTCCTCCTTCGAGATATTCGCGTCGTTGAGGCCGACATTGTATGGTTCGTTCTTCATCTCATCGAAATGATTAATGGCGTACACGAAGCAGTCCGCCGCGTCGCGGACGTGCAGGAAGTTCCGTTTGAAATGCTTCTCGAAGATGACCAGGTACCCGTCCTTGACCGCACGGTACGTGAAGTCGTTCACAAGGAGGTCGAGCCGCATCCTCGGAGAAATGCCGAACGCAGTGGCGAAGCGCAGGGTGATGGCGTTTCCCGCCTCGAGCAAAAGCCTCTCCGCCTCGACCTTGTCTCTTCCATAGAGTGAGATGGGTGCCAGAGGGGTCTCCTCGGTGCAGTAGGCGTCCCCTTGGGTCGTGCCGTACCCGCTGTTCGTCGTCGGGTATATCACCGACTGGCGTTTCTCCCTGAGGCGATTCAGAAGGGCGATCGCCCCGCTATTGACGGCGGTGCTCATCTCCGGGTCCCTCGCGCACGCCGGTGCGCCGACGATCGCCGCGAGAGGAAGGATGTAGTCCTGCCCCCGGATGAGCTCCGCCAGTGTCCGCTCATCCCTGACATCCCCTCTTACAAAATTGAAATGAGGATGGCCGCAATACGGGAGCAGGCTCGTCTGCCCGTACATGAGGTTGTCGAGCACCGTCACGCGCATCCCCTCTTCCAGAAGCCGCCCCGTCAACACCGAACCGATGTAGCCGGAACCACCAGTCAGCAGCACCTTAATCATGGAACACTCCTTTCCGGGATGTAACTGCCTAGGAGCCAGAATTCAGGAGTAAGGAGCCAGGAGTTTATTCGCAATCCATTCTGGCTCCTGGCTTCTGACTACCTGAGTAGTTACGCCGGGACAATAGTCATCGTTGATCCGGATTGTGAGCATCATTATAGTCAGGAGGGGGCATCTCCACAATCGGAGTTTTACCCGCTAATCCGCGACACACACCCTCGGGGAGGTGCTTCCGTTTCGGTTTCCGGACGAGCATCTCACGGACAAACGCCTCGACTTCTTCTCCGAACCTGCGCCGGATTTTCTCGAGATACCGCGGGCTGGAAAAATAGTCGTGAAACGCGCGGTCGCGGAACTCCAGGACCTGCGGCCCGGTAAGCGTTTTTGTGGGGAGCGGGAGCGACTCGTACCCGAGGTGGGAGTATCCCTCCCATGTCTCCGGGAGCGGCCAGCCCTTCCGGAGAGCCTCCTCATAGAGGGCGGCTCCGGGCTGCGCCATCACACAGTAAAAGTTCGCATACTCCGAATTGATCTCCTTGGCCATCTCCAGCGTCTCCTGCATGGTATCGTAATCGTCGTCAGGGAGTCCGAACATGAAATTGGCGAGGATGTTGATATCCGCGTCATAGGTCATCTCGACGGCCTGCCGCATCCTGTCCTGCTGCTTGTGGACGCCCTTGAGCACCCTCTGGTTGGCGGACTCGAACCCGTAGCAGACCCACCTGATTCCCGCCTTCCGCATCTTCGCGAGGATATCAGGATCCACCGTGTCCGTGCGCGCGTACGCCCACATGTTCAGATCGTACCCCCTCGCGATGAGAAGGTCGCAGAATCGGGCGACACGCGGCTTGTCCAGGACGAACAGCTCGTCCATGATCTTAATGTTCCTGATGCCGAACCTGTTCACGAGGAGATCGATCTCCTCGATCACGCGCTCGGGGCTCCGGTAGCGGATGCCGGGCTTCCCGAAGATGGCGTTGATGCAGCAGAAGCTGCAGCGGAACGGGCACCCCAGGCTGGTGTAGATCACCCCGTAGGGGCTGCGGGCGCGGAGATTATCGAAGCAGTGCCAGGTGTGGGCCCGGTAGCGCTCCATCGGAAGGAGGTCCCACGCGGGCATGGGCAGCGCATCGAGATCGGCGACCAGCGGGGCGCGAGGATTGGATATAATCTTCTCCCCGGCGCGGTGCCAGAGCCCCCCAATCTGATAATCGGTCTCCCGGCTCTTCAGGACGCGCAGCAGCGCCGGAAGGGTGCGGATCCCTTCTCCATCGATGACAAAATCCACAGGCTCCTCCTTCATCGTGCGCTCGGGGAGTGCGGAGGGATGAAGTCCGGTCAGTGCTGTCTTGATGTCCGGGGCACACTCCTTGAGGCGAAGGAGTATTTCACGCGCCCCTGTCATGTTCATGGTGGAAGCGGTCGGGTTGGTCCCCGAGACCACGATGGCGGCGAGGAGGGGACGGGCCTCCGCGATCCTCCCGGCCGTGGTCCGGTAATCCCAGTTCTCCACCTCGGCATCGTAGAGGACGACGGAGAATCCCTCCGCGCGAAGGCACGCGGCAAGGAGCGCCCCCCATAGCGGGGGTTCTATACCGGTGAGCTGAAACGTGCTGAGTTCCCCGTAGAGCTGCCGCTGACTTCCGGGCTTGACGAGAACGATATCAACGCCACTCATCCCGCTCCCTCTGTTCCTCGGAACCCATACCGTCGCAGCAGCTCCCGCAGCGTTTCGAGCACATAGTCCATCTCCGCCTCTCCGAGGTCCTGGTGGACGCCGATGTGCACCCCGTGAGTCCCCACATACTCGGCCTTGGGGAACTGTCCGAGCCTGTATCCCATATACTCGAATCCCCGGCACTGGGTGGGGATGGATGAGAAGAGGGGGCGCGTCTCGATGCCGCGCTCCTCGAGGAAACTGGTGAGCTCCGCGCGTGTGAACGGGGCCCCTTCCTGCACGATGATCGGGATCGCCATGGGCCCGATCCTCTCTCCGGGTCCTTCGCGCATGGTCGAGAGGAAGGGATGGAACTCCTCGAATCTGTCCAGGATGTGAAAGAGATTCCTTCGCCTCTTTTCCAGGATTTCCTCGTATAGATCAAGATTCCCCAGCCCGATGGCCGCCTCAAGCTCGTTCATTTTACATGAATAGCCGATGCGTTCATTTGTAAAGCGCCTATCTTCGATATTCTTGAAGCGGTTCGGGCAGCGATCGGGCGTGGTGTTCAGGATGCATATCCTGCATTTGCAGGCGCGCCCGTGCGAGCGCAGCGAACGAAGGATCCCCGCGTACTCCTCATTGTGTGTGACCACAATGCCCCCCTCGCAGGTGCTTATGATATGCGCCAGATAAAGGCTGAAGGCGCCCATGTCTCCAATGCCGCCAACCGGCCTGTCCTTATAGAAGGCCCCGTGGGCCTCGGCGGCGTCCTCGATAACGAAGAGCTTATGCCGTTTGGCAATGGCGGTGATTGCATCCATATCCGCCGGCTTGCCCATAAGGTGCACCGGCAGAATCGCCCGCGTCTTCTGGGTAATCGCGCCCTCGATGAGGCGGGTGTCAATGTTAAGGGTTTCCCTCTCTATGTCCACAAAAACCGGCCTGAAGCCCGCGTGAACCACCGCGCTGCCCGTCGCGACGAACGAGAGCGCGGGCACAATTACCTCGTCGCCGCGATGCGCGCCATAGTCGTGAAGCACGCTCAATGCCAGGACATCGGCATCGGTGCCGCTGCTCACCGCCACCGCCTCTTCGACCTGCAGCAGATCCGCGAACCTCTTCTCGAACTCGCGGACGTATCTCCCGCTCGACAGGCGCCGGCTCTCGAGAAGATCCGCGATCATCCTTTTGGTTTGCTCGGGGATGCTGATGGTCCCGAACGGCACCTTGAACGCCCCCCTTTTTCCGTTCCGCGTTTCACTCATTGGATCTTCCCTCACAAATCCGTTCATGCGCCTTCCGGCACTGACCCCCGCCATGAAAAGATCTCTCGCGCCGCAGCCACGATCTCCTTCGCCCCCGGATAGAACGCATCCTCCAGCGTGTATCCCGCAGGCGTGGGCAGGTCGAGGCTCGCCACACGCCGTACCGGCGCCTTGAGCCCGGAGAAACCTTGCTCCGCTGCCAGGGCTGCGATCTCCGCGGTCACGCCGCCGGTCTTCCAGCCGCTATCCGCGACGACGAGGCGTCCCGTTTTCCCGACGGACGCCAGGATGATCTCCTTGTCCAGCGGGCGAAGGGTGCGGAGGTCGATCACCTCGGCATCAATACCGCATTTCGTCAACTCATCGGCAGCCTTGAGAGCTTCCGACACCATGTAGGAAATGGCAACCAATGTGACATCCTTTCCCGGCTTCCTGACAACGCCCCTGCCGAATGGAATGCGGTACGGTTGTTCCGGCACGATACCTTTGTATCTAAAATTGTAGCGATGCTCGATGATAAGAACCGGGTTGTTATCGGCGATCGCGGATAGCATCAACCCCTTCGCGTCAAAACAGGTGCCCGGCATGACCAGCTTGAGCCCGGGGACATGGATAAAAAGACCCTGGAGCGCCTGCGAATGCTGCGCCGCCGAACCCCACCCGCGCCCGATACAGGCCCAGACGACCAGGGGAACGCTCACCGCGCCGCCGAACATGTAGCTCCACTTGGAGGCGTGATTGACGAGCTGGTCCATCGCCAGGAGCAGGAAATCGGGCCGGTTGTGGAAATACACCGGACGCATCCCCCCGACGGCCGCGCCGACGGCGACGCCCATGAGCCCGTTCTCCGCGAGCGGGGTGTCAAAGACGCGCTCCTTTCCGAAGCGCTTCTGGAGGTTCAAAGTGGCCCCGAACATACCCGACGGGTCGTCCACCCCCTGCCCCATGACAAATACGGAGGAGTCGATCTCCATAGCCTGCACCAGCGCCTCGCGGATTGCCTCCGCGTAGGACAGCCGGCGTCCCGAGGGGCTCTCCCCCGTGTAATGGGCAGGCTCGTTGAACTCGGGCGCGATCTTGAGCCACGGCTCGTAGCGCCCGTCCCTCTGACGCGATTCTTCCTGTCTTCCAGATGGCTGCATCGTCCCTACTCGCAAAAGAGGTGAAGGTGCACATCCTCTCCCCGAGGGAGAGGGCTTTCCTGCGCGAACCGGAAGGCCTCGTCAATCTCACTGTCAACGGCCTTCTCCATATCGTCGAGTTCCCGGGGATCCGCATTCCGCTCTGCACGCAGCCTGTCCCTCAAGATCACCAGGGGACATCGCGATTCCCATGATGCGATCTCCCCGGCGGTCCTGTACGCGCCCGAGGAATCGC
Source organism: Candidatus Auribacterota bacterium (assembly GCA_026392015.1). GTDB lineage: Bacteria > Auribacterota > Tritonobacteria > UBA1439 > UBA1439 > JAPLCW01. The sequence continues at coordinate 16,852 of JAPLCW010000179.1, forward strand.
TGCCGGCACCGGCGTGTTCTCTGACCCGATATGTTTTACACTCGATGAATGAGGGGCCAGCCCCCCCGCGCGCGCGAAGAACAGCCGTTTCAGCCTCTCCGTAGACCTCGACCGCGTCGTTCCCGTTCACAACACATGAGTGCATAAGATCTGACGGGGTGCGGTGAAAAATGATCTCCCCCGCCTGGCGCGACGATACGGGGGAACAGACTGAAAACTGATTGTTCTCATACACGAAAATGACCGGCAGCCGCTTCAGGATGGCGAAGTTCACGCTCTCGTAGAGCACCCCCTCATCGGCTGCCCCGTCGCCGAAGAATGCGACGCTCACGCGGTCCTCGCCTTTCATCCGTATGGAAAGCCCCAGCCCGACCGCGATGGGAATCGAACCACCGACAATCGAGGAGCTCCCGATATGCCCCACCGATGTATCCACCAGGTGCATGGAACCGCCGCGCCCCTTCGAACATCCGGTCTCCCGGCAGTAGAGCTCGGCGATCATGCTCTTCAAATCACCGCCTTTTGCGAGGTAATGGCCGTGCCCGCGGTGGGTGCTGGAGATATAGTCCTCTCTCCTCAGGGCGGCGCACACGCCTACGGCGACCGCCTCCTGCCCTATGCATAGGTGAACAGGCGTCTTCATCTCGTCCAGGCGATACAGGGACTCGATGCGGAGTTGTACCCTGCGAATCCGGAATATGGCGCGATACAGTGCCTGCAGGGTTTCACGAGGCGGTTCCATTATGTCCACCTCATCGCGTCCGCCTTCCCGTCGTCTTTCGGGAATGGGGATGGCCGGAGCGCGCTCTGTCCAGAGTTGAGTGGTCTTCCTCGGGCTCGAAAAAGATGATGCGGCTGCCTGAGGATTCAAATTTGAAAGGCACATAGAGCAGCCTTTTCAGCTTCTCCCTGATTTTCTTCTGTGCGGGAGGAGGGGCGAAAAGCAATATAAAACCACCCCCGCCTGCCCCCGTTACTTTTCCGCCGATAGCTCCAGATGAGATTGCGCTCTCGTATATCTCGTTTATGTACTTGTTCGAAATTTTTGCGCTGAGGCTGCTTTTAAGCCGCCAGTATTCGTGGAGCAGTTTGCCGAAGGAGATGATATCATCCCTCCCGTTGAGAATTGCTATTCCCTCATCGACCATTTCACAAATTCTCTTTAGTACGTTTTCCCTGCTGGTCAACGTCGGCACATAACTCTGCGCAACCTTGGAAGCCGTTCGCACTATCCCCGTGTAGAACAACATGAGATGCGAATTGAGCTCCTCGATGCGCTCGGAGGGAAGCGTCATGGGACGCAGTACATAATCGTCGCTTTGCGAAATTGTGATATGTTTGAACCCTCCGTACGCGGCCAATATCTGATCCTGCACACCCACGGTTTCCTTCAGAATTTCTCTTTCAATGAATATGCTCTCCCTCGCCAGGACCTCCCTTGCGGGCATCGCACCCTTGAGGGCGTAGAGCGCATGAAGGAGCCCCACGGTGAAAGCGGAACTCGACCCCATCCCGCTCCGCGCGGGGATATCCCCCTCGTGGTGAATCTCCACTCCCCGATCTATGTGCAAATGCTTCAAAACCTCCCTGGCTGCCGGATGAATAATATGCCTGTTATCCCGGCATAATTCGATCCTTGACCATACGATTCGGCTCTTGTGGGAAAAAAACGGAGGGAGGTAGCGGCAGGAAATATAGCAGTATTTATTGATTGCGCTGGCAAGAACCGCTCCCCCATGCACACGAAACCATGAGGGGTAGTCCGTGCCGCCGCCGAAGAAGGAAATGCGAAACGGCGTCCGGCTGATGATCATTAGTGGCAAACCTCCGTCGATCAGGAAATATCCAAATGTACCGTAATGGGTCAGTTTCGGTGGGGTGCAAATTCTAAAACATGTCACTCCTGCGAAAGCAGGAGTCCAGGCTTTATGCTGGATCCCCGCTCGAGTTTACACTGAGCGCAGTCGAAGTGCGGGGATGACAATTCAACTGACTACCCCCCAATAACTGACCCATTACAATGCACCGCACCCTGCTCGCCCGCCTCCCGCCAGGGTGCCCTCACCGCCAGTAAACCGCCTCCCTCAAAATTTGCGACATATATGCCAGGCCCCATCTCACCACCTGCAGTTTTCTTACTCCGCCTATCCGTGGCGGCTCAGGGCATGGGATATCAACCCCGCGAAGGCGTCTCTTGGCAAAACGCGTGGAGAGAATCGGTTCGACGCCGATCCTCGTAAAATAGATCTTTTCAAAAAAGGCGTACGTGACATCTTTATCCAGATCAAGCTCGTAAAACAGGTCTTTCCTGTAGATCCGGTATATGGTCATCGCATCGGTATACCCGCCTTTGAAAAGAAGGTTTATGACATGGGTAAACAGCCAATTACCGAAGCCGGATAGGATATCATCATCTTCGCTCGTAGCGTCCCCGTAATAACGCGAGCCTATGACCATATCGTATCCTTCACTCATTTTGTCAATGAGGGCGGGGATACATTCGGGCGGGGAGTTTCCATCGGGGCTGAAGGTGATAACCCAATCCCCCTTTATGAGCGGCCAAGCCTCCGCATAGGCCTTGCGAAGTCCTTTCTCCTTCTGCACATAGACATCGTATCCCTGCTCTCTGGCATATTCTACTGTTCCGTCGGTGGAACCACCGTCCACGATGAGGACTTGATCCACCCATTCCTTCTTCACGAGAGGCATGATTACCCTCATGCCCTCGATTTCGTTCAAGGTCGGCACAAACAGGGTGACCGTTGTCATGGATGCTCCGTATCAAAAACTCAATCCCAGTGCGGCGCGTGAGATCGCGGGGCGGTTAAAACCATCCCTCCCCTGCAATTATTATATGCGGAAAATAGCGCATTTTCAAAGGATGATTTTCAGAGGGGAGTCACTGCACCCTTGGGGTGCGAGATCGAAGCCGAACTTCGCACAACGCGAGGGGAAGGACAAAGAATCCCGCAAGATACAGGAAGTAGAAATATCTGAACTCGGACTCGTTCAAGATCAGAAATAGGAATCCCACCTGGCACAGGATAAAAAACGCGAACAGGGCCGTTGCTGGAATCCACCGATAGAGCCAAAAGGCGGCAAGCATAAGGAGAAGTGGGAAAAACAGATTCCAGTAGACAAAGATCCCTCCGCGGAGCCCCTTATACATGGTCGTTTCCCGCAACAGGCTCTCCTGGAACAGGTTGAGCGCCGCCGACTTGGGCGCGTAGGAGAAGAAACAGACGAAGGGCGACTTCGGGTTCCCCCACAGACCTCCGACCGGGATATCCTTTAATTCATTGCCGTTCAGGCACAGGGATTCCCCTAATCCAAAAGCCACAAAAAACATATGGACCCTCGCCGCCATGAATTGGGGCAGATTGGGCAGGAGCCGGGATCGGAATAGTGCGATGATCCGATCCTTGTCCTGATCGGGCAATCGCTGGAACTTTTCTTCGATGTAGCCCGAGAATAAATCATGCGCGGGATCGTATCTGTTTCTTATCTCTTCAAGGCTCATCCAGCGTTCGATAATCTCCCTGTCACCCTTATAATCATCGGAGTAATACCATTTACCGGAAAATATCGACGCCAAGGGGCTGGTGATGGAGGCGTATACCTGAATCCGGGGATTGTACCTATTGGAAATATGGATGGAATGCGGCACCAGATAGAATAGCAGGAAGAAAAGGGCGCACGATAAAAGGGCGAATCGGAGGAATGTCCTCCACGGCATGAGTCCGGCAATAATGAGTAAAAAGGGAATCACCACAATATTGATAATTCCATTATGCCGCACCATGCAAAGCAGAACCAAGAGGAGTGATAACCAGACGACCGACATCGGCGCATATCGGAGGAGATGCCCGGCCCGTTTTTGGATGGAGGAATAGAATAGAAAAAAGGCCCAGAATAAGATAAGCAACGCGAACGGGATGTCCTTCCAGATACTTATGGTGTAGATACCCACCGGGATGGAAAACACACACGCGAGGAAAAAGGGAATTACCACAATGGCGACCCACCGTGGGCCGCGGCTGATGCAGAAGTAAAAGATATAACTACCCAACGCCGCCGTCATGCCAATCTGCACCAGGGCCACCGCAGCAGGGCTGTCCCAGAGCTGACGGATGGCAAGGAGATAAAGACAATACAGATAGGGGTGATAGTTCGAGAAATCCAGCGTGACCGATTCCGTCCAGCAGACGAAAGAATCCCATGTGACCCATCCCGGCCACTGCCCCAGGAGCCAGAGCACAAGTACGCCTGACGAAAAGGCGAACATACTCCAGAAGATCCAGTGCATTCGCTGAACGAATATGTACCGTAGTGCGCATCCCCCTCCCTCCCGCCGCGCTCTATTCCAAAAACGCATCAATCCATATCCCGCGCACGCCAGGCAAAGGGAAAGGAGAAATTGGATACCAATGAGCCGGGGCCGCACAAGCTCGGTTCCGGGGTGGACATCCCGGAATACCACGCTCACCGCGTGCGACGGCGGAGCCTGCTTTGATGTCACTGCGTTCACAACAGGCACGACGGCCTCGCCGCGAGCCGAAAGTATGCGTGCGGAATTCAGATGAAATTCGCGATCGGAATCCAATCTCAGAGCCCGTATCTTCACCGGGGGCAGAGGGATAACCTTGCGGTTTTTCGCGTAGTCCTCACTGCAGCGCACCACGACATTTTTCGTCGTGTCGCCAGGTGCGGAGAGATCGACCGATGTCCGCTCCGTTCCGTCGATAGACACGCGCGCAGTACCGAACTGCCGCCCTGCAGCGAACTCGATTCCCACCGCCGTGAAAACAGCCCGACAGGAAACTGCACTTTCGGGGGCGGTGAGCGATAACGAACCGTCCTGTTCCACGCGCACCGGGCCTGTGCGTTGCATATCGAATAGGTTAAAAAGGAGGGAGTTTAACTCCAACCCCTTTATCACGATTGTGCCATCGTTGCCGCCCCCAGCGCGTCGTATCTCAAGCAGGTGAGCCTTCGAGCATGTCCGTTCTTCGATAACTCGAATGGATACCCTCTCCACCGGATGGAATCCCTGTCCCGAATCCCAACTGAGGAACAGTTCCCCCTCGTTGTCGAATGAACCATCGATCACAAGTTGCGAGGGCAGATAGGCGCGATGCGCGAGAACAAAATACGTCAGTGACAGAGAAAAAACAACCAACGCGACGATATACCTCTTCATCAGGGATTCCCTCGTGCGGAATTATTACTATTCCACATAACCGGCGCAACGGTCAATACCAAAGTGGCAGGACTTGTGATGGGTCAGTCTTGGGGGGTATCCATTTCACTTGTCATCCCGGCACTTCGACTGCGCTCAGTGTAAACTCGAGCGGGGATCCACTATGAAACCTGGATTCCTGCTTTCGCAGGAATGACATATTAAGCAATGTACCCCCCATAA
>JAPLCW010000188.1 GCA_026392015.1 Candidatus Auribacterota bacterium
ACCTTAAGAGCCGAAGTCGCTGCTTGGCAGCAACGACGAAATATCGCTGAAGCCAAAGTCGATTGGCGCTTCACTACTGCCGACGCCAGAATCAAATTGAAACGACTTTACCCGACATTATCAACGTGACGCGACACTAGAATAGTTACAATGAACCGCAGCGGGTCCGGAGTGTCGTACCTGTTCGGGCAAAATACGAGAGATGGATGGCATTACTGCGGGGATGGGGCCCTGTAGTGCTGCACACACAAAGGCCGGAAGGTATCACCCTCCGGCCTTTGCATAACATCTTCTCCAGAAATATCGCGGCTACTCTATGGTCAGGGTGCGTTCCGCGATCTGCCCCATCACGGCGCCTCTGCTATCGAGTAAAGCAGCCTGGATCGGGTACTGCCCCTTGGCAAGGCCCGTGAAGGCAATACTGGCAATGGGCAGGTTCAGGATATCTTCCGATAGCCTGTAGTATCTATTCTTTCCCTTCCCGTTCACCGAATATGGCGTCATTTTTGCCGCAATTTTATTCCCGCTCAGTACGAAATTCTGCGCGCTTCCGACCGTGACCGCGATATAGGGAAGGCACTGGACGCCCGCATACGAGGTGCCCTTGACCGTTATGTCGGCGGAGAGGACAAGCGTGCCGCTTGTCGACAGCACCGCGTTTCCAAGCTTCAGGTTGAACGGGGAGAATGTGGCGGGCAGCAGTTGGAAGGCGTAGTTGAACGCCATCCCGACGTACGGACCCGAGTAGTACTCAGCCTTCTGCCAGATCGTTCCTCCGTCATAGGAGATCACCCCCGTCCCGAGGAAATCCTCGGGTGGTGTGTTCAGCCATTCCCAGTGATTGATTGGTGGCTCAGCAAACACGGCCTGGATAGAGAGCCAGTAGATGCTGTCCTTGGTCTGCGTCCAAGGCGTGTCGAGCACTGCCTCGTAGCTATAGATATGGATCCAGCGAGGATAAGTATCATCACCTTCATTCACCGACGTGACGTAGGTCTGATTGCACTTCTCCAGAGGGATCTGAACCTCCGTAATAAGGTCGCCCGGCGTGGTGTTCGCGGGATCCGTGGCATTGTTCTTGAACTGCCTAAGCCAGAAACCGCTCGGCTGAGGAGTCGGGATAGGGGACGGGTTCGGAGAGTCCATATTGCCTGGATGGTAATCGCCCCACCACACGATCTTCACAATCGAGGCCCCGTCCGTGCACAGCCAGTCGTCGGCAGCCCGGTCGTTTTCAGCTTGTAACGGAGCCGGTCTCGGCGCCGCCTGCGAGATCTGCCCCGCTGGATATGTTGTCTCCACCGGCTGAGACCATTTCGTCTGATCGGCGGATTGCGCCGTCAGGGAAAGCACGAGGATTGAAACACATGACACGAAGCAGGTAACTAATGTTTTCATTCTTCCCTCCTTTTTTGTAGATGCTATTTATATATCAACCGCGCGCTGCGGAGAAATAAGTTTAACATCACAAATTTCGCATGGAAATACGATGCTGTCAAGTGTATATCACCGGAATTTTAGTAGTGACTCAATTTGGGTACCTTTGATTTCTAGGGGTTCGATTTATCGAACCCGGGCGCGATAAATCGCGCCCCTACAACATAGAATAGCTATATTCTACCTGAATTTTGCATGCTTTTGGTGACATGCGACAAAATCCCAATCACAGCCTTTTGTTTCGCAGTATATTACAACGTGCCCTCGTGCAAAATATTTTTTGCACGGAAGTAACCAGTTGGGTTACATTATCATCACAGTGCAATTGCCGTCACAACCAGTCTTTATCGGCAAAAACCGGTATTTAGTCGTTTCGGACGTGCAAAA
>JAPLCW010000009.1 GCA_026392015.1 Candidatus Auribacterota bacterium
TATGCGGCATGGTGGTTGCGGGGAGCGTTGACACCCCGGGGATTCCGTCAGCGGGAAGCGGGATGTACACGCTTCAGAATCTGTATGACTACCTGACGAGCGGCACGGTGCTCACGGTGCAGAGCGGTTTCCAGGAGCCCAGCGCAGCTCCCGGGTCAACGATGAAGACGATGAAAGAGATCGGCGATGCGATCAAGGATAATTTCAACCTGTGCGCTGCCACAGCCGATAATGTCGAGCAGGGAGTGACGTTTTTCTGCACGCAGCCTGGAAGCTGGGGAGTTCAGACGGGAACATTAAGTGCGCTGCCGAGACCGACAGCAACCCCGACCATAACCCCAACCCCAACCCCAACCCCAACAATAACACCTACATCAACACCAGAGTGGTGCGCAGCCGCCGGCGGCCACTGGGGTCTTGACCGTGTTGGCACATTGCGGTGTTGGATAGAGGGGGGCGTGGGCCTGAATTGCACAGACGCCTGCGTGGCGCGAGGTTTGAACTGTGCGACGGACAGGCCGAACGATCTGGCAGGTTGTGACAACTGTAGGTTCTTCGAGCCGACGGCCGGTTGCGTGACCCACGGTGATTGCACCGGACCCTATGCACCTTGGTATAGGGGGGCAAGCACCAATTGTGTTAATAATAAAGACGGATGTACGAGCACGTGCTCTGCGGTACCGGATGGAGAGGCGGGTGGGCGGAACATTTGTGTGTGCATCCAATAAATGGGCGTCCAGAGAAGTGAATACCGGCCCCGCACCGTTTGATCATCCGCTGGTGGGCGGGCGTTGCGCACTTTCCCACCTGCGGAGATAACTCCGAATCTTCGTGTAAGAAGATCCTTGTTCTTTATGCTGGAATAACTTCACTGTCATCCGATGAGTTGATTCGGATAAAATCCCGATGGATTATTCCGGCTATAGTTTATCCGTTCATCAGGGGACATGGAGCTTCATGTGGTGCCGCAGGACGCCATGCGGCAGCTCATGGTGGTGCTTTTGGGGTCAAATCTTTATCCTTGAGTTTTCGCCTTCCCCTGGCAGAACAAGATCAGGTGCCCGCTGAGAATCCGATATTCCAGCGCCTTGTATCATATCACCTGCCGTGGAAATGCATGGTGGGGCATCTTCGCGGACGAAAAAGATTTAAGCACTTTCCTGGAGAAGATTGCCCTTTCCCTGGAATTACCCGTACCTTGGTGCGCAGATCGAGGTCACCAAACTGTCCCTTTATAATGTTATACGGTTCTTCTGGAAGGCCGGTTTATATAAAAGGAAAACGACCAAACTAAAGGAGGGGAAAAAGATGAGAGCAACATTAGTGGTAATTGTAAGCGTGATGTTGATGGCAGGATTGTGCGGCACGGTGGTTGCGGGGAGTCTTGATTCACCCGGCGCCCCATCAGGTGGAAGCGGGATGTACACGCTTCAAAACCTGTATGACTACCTGACGAGCGGCACTGCGCTCACGGTGCAGACCGGTTTCCAGGAGCCCAGTGCAGCCCCCGGATCCACGATGAAGACAACAAAGGAGATAGGTGATACGCTCAAATCATCGTTTGACCAGTGCAATGCGACGACTGCCGATAATGTTGAACTGGGCAAGCCATTCTTCTGTACGGTGTCGGGAAGCTGGGGAGTGCGGACGGGGACATTAGTTGTACCGCCAACGCCAACACCAACCCCAACCGTAACCCCAACCGCAACTTGGGCTTGCGGAACAGCATTCACGGATTCAAGAGATAATAAAGTATACAACACAGTCCGGATCGGAACCACCAACCCCCAATGCTGGATGAAGGAGAACCTGAATGTGGGTACAAAGTTAGCCAGTGCCGAAACAGAGCCAAATACTAATGACACTACTATTGAAAAGTGGTGTTACTCTAATAGTGATACAGACTGTACTACTTATGGTGGGATGTATAATTGGGATGAAATGATGAGCGTAAACGCGGCACCTCAAGGCATTTGTCCCGCCGGCTGGCACATACCGTCAAACTCAGAATGGTGTACCTTGTTCACTTACCTTAAGGCGCAAGAGGCTACATGTGGGTGTACCCAAGGTGACGTCGTTTGGGAGTGTACTCCTGCCGGTAACGAACTAAGGCCACTTGGGACCAGTGGTTTTGTTGCCCTTTCTGCTGGCAGGAGAGATGCTGCTCCATTATATACCTTCAGGAATCAAGGCAACATGTTCTTCTTTTGGACGAGTACGGATGTGCCAGGAGAGGGGCCCCACGCGGTGCTCAGCGCTGACTCCCAGCCCGGTGTCATTTTGACTGCCGCTGCATCCAGGGGTGACGCTTATTCCGTAAGGTGCCTGAAGGACTGAGTTGACAGCGGCAATTTGATCATCCGCAGGTGGGCGGGCGCTGTGCGCTTTCCCACCTGCGGAGATAACTCCGGATCTTTGTGTAAGAAGATCCTTGCTCTTTAAGCCGGAGTGACTTCAATTGTCCCTGAAGGGGCAGATTCCACGATATCCATGCGATGGCGCACGACGCAATGCGGCATCGCGTGGTGGCGTCGTGCTTAGTGGGATTAGTACTGTTGTGCTGCCCTCATGATTGCGTGGCGGAGGTGGATGAGGCCACGTGTGTTAAGCTCACCTCAGCCTATCCCACTCTTCCTGGCTCACTGGAAATATCCCTTTTCTCAGTGGCTCCTCCTTTCAGGTGCCGGTATAGGGGATATTTCTATCTCGTCATCTTGGGAACATTTTCATTATGATATGACAAGAATTGTATACAAAGTTTACACTTTTGCCGCTCGGAGATGTAAACAAAGTATACAAAACATAATTTTTAAGATTTGTTAAGAATTTCCACGTTTCAGACCATAGCAGTAACTACTTTATCCCTAGCGTATTATGACTATCTTCCCTATTTTTTGAAAAACTATAAGGTTGGCACGGAATATGCTGTTATCAACTTTCGGTGGTTGGAATTTGGCTCAAAAACCCTGAAAATAGGGGGCGGGATCTAAATATGATGTAACACACTTAGAATAAGTTAGTTAGGATAAATTCTAAGAAAGATTTTAGCAGCTCCCAAACCAGGAGATGGAGGAAAGATGAGAGCGACATCGATGGTGGTTGTAAGCATGATCTGTACGGCAGGCTTGTGCAATATGGCGGTTGCCGGGAGTGTAAATTCACCAGGCGCCCCGTCAGCGGGTAGCGGGATGTACACGCTCTCACAGATCTATGACTATTTGAAATCGGGTGTAGAGGCAACTCCTATCCCCGTTTTCCAGGAACCAAGCGCGGCCCCCAATTCCACGATGAAAACCACGAAGCAGATTTATGAGGACCATAAGGCCTTGCTTGACCAGAGCAACGTTACCGCCGCCAATGTTGAGTCGGGCAAAAGGTTTTTTTGCACGCAGCCAGGAAGCTGGGGAATTCGGACAGGTACGGGGTTGATGCAGCCAACCCCAACCCCAACCATAACCCCGTATGGCATTTTAACATCCTGTAAAGCCATTCATACGGCCACTCCTCTTGCAGGCAGCGGCAGCTACACTATTGACCCCGATGGTGTAAACGGGAATAGTGCCGTTAATGTCTATTGCGACATGACAACTGACGGCGGTGGGTGGACATTACTTTTTAGTTCACAATGTGTTCCGGGAGCAGCAGCCGTAGGTGGTTCATATAGCAGTAATTTGGCCAGCATCACACCGGCGGGGACCATGATGTCCGTATGGACACCATTCACATCAGTTGCCGAAATGCGATTTTCATGTGACGGGGACAAAAATGGTAGTCTGAACTATGATGGTAAAATAACAGGGAATCCCACTGCCAAGTTGTACAACGCCATAAAGGGTGATAACTGCGACTGCCTCGATTGGAATGTAAGCGGGGGGTGTGAGCTCGCCGATGAAGTCCACTATGTCGTCCGCGGAGAGCCTTCGCGGTGCCACCCCGCCGAAGGCCCCGACTTCGCAGTGCTCTCAGGCGGTGCCACCGTAGCCTGGGGTGGGTATGATGACGGGTCCTACAATAAACCTTGGGAGAACTGTGCCGGCGTCGACTATCAAACAAGGCCTGATAACGCGTTGCCCAATAGCAGCAGCACAAGCAACGCGTATTTTTACATCTGGGCCCGTTAAGCAAAATTTTTTAATCCGCAGGTGGGAGGGCGCTGCGTGTATTCCCACCTGTGGAAATAATTCCAGTTTTTTACTGGAGAAGAACAGGCGAATTAAAGAGAGGGGAAGATGAGGGCGACATTGATGGTTGTTGTAAGCGTGATGTGTGCGGCGGGATTGTGCGGCATAGCGGTTGCGGGGATTCTTGATTCTCCAGGAGCTCCAACGGCAGGGAGCGGGATGTATTCAATCTCGCAAGTTTATAATTACCTGAATTCGGGGATAGATGTAACCCCTCGCCCAAACTTTCAGGAACCCGGCGCGGCGCCCGGCTCGACGATGAAGACCATGAAGGATGTTTACGACGATATCAAGGCAAAGTTTATTCAGTGCCCGACGACCGCGGCCCATGTTGAATCGGGCTGGGCGTTTTTTTGCACGCAGCCGGGAAGCTGGGGAATTCAGACAGGTATCGGGTTAATGCAGCCAACCCCAACCTCAACAGCAACCCCAACCTCAACAGCAACCCCAACCTCAACACCAACCATATCCCCAACACCATGGACGTTAAACGAAACTACCTGCAACGCCACTTCCGGCTGGCACTGGTACACTACCAACGGCCGCAGTGCTTGCTGGAGCAAGAACGTGGCTGACACAGTTTCCTGGAATAAGGGTGTATCGGATAATACCAGGGTAACGGGAGCTTACACCTGCGCTTCGGGTTATACATTACAACAACGGATGGAGGCTGCTGCTGCGGGAGAGTGGTACAAAATTGCTTCAACTGTTAACGGACATACCATGGCCACTAACGGGTATGAAAATGGCCAATCAGGTGTTTCCTATATCACCGCCTTAGCCATCTCAGATTGTGTAGATGGCACAAAGGATTTGAGCGATTGTGGCGGGGCGTGCACTGATTGGTCAAGCACCAACACCTGGCTCAGAACCTGGGCCGGCGCCTCCGGCAAATCAGCCCTGCCGTATCTGGCCAATGATTCCGGTTCATCTGGAAATAATGACTACGAGACTGCCTGCAGCCCGACAGGGGAGGATCCCACGTTAGGTTGTAGTAGCGGCAATAATTACTTCTATCTGAATCGCAAAGCCTGCAATGATGGCGATGCAAACATCAACTGGGTTGCCGGATGCGGCAACACCGGCGGCAGTTACTGGGACACCCGGGCGCGAGAGATGGGCCGGGATTCCTGCTCCCAAACCGGCCTCGAAAAAACGTCGTTAACGGACGGCGTCGCCGGCTCGTTCCGCGTAGTCGTGCGGCCATAAACGATTTGGTTATTTGATGATTCGGAAGCCGGGTTTTCTTTTTCCGGTTTCCAACTTGCTGTACACACAAGCTTTGAGCTTGATGTGGGGCACAATATAACAACCCAAGGTATGTTTTATAATGTTCCTTTTTTCTTGTGGAAGGCAGGTTAATATAAAAGGAAAACAAGCAAACTAAAAGAGGAGAGGAAGATGAGAACAACATTAGTTGTGGTTTTAAGTGTGATGTTTACGGCGGGTTTATGCGGCATGGTGGTTGCGGGGAGCGTTGACACCCCGGGGATTCCGTCAGCGGGAAGCGGGATGTACACGCTTCAGAATCTGTATGAC
>JAPLCW010000196.1 GCA_026392015.1 Candidatus Auribacterota bacterium
CGGACTTTGCTGTTCCATGCCAGCTCGTCGCCTGCACGCGGCCTCTCTGTCAGTTCGTGTTCCTGCGGTCGAGGTTTTGCCTCCCGCTTCTTTCGGCTTCCCCTTGCGGTTGGGCCTTGCGTTCGGCTACGGTTGCCGCTATCGGCTCCGGCAAGCTCCTTTCAGCTTGCGAGATGCAGCACATGCCGGGCACACATGGATCCCCGCTCGAGTTTACACTGAGCGCAGTCGAAGTGCCGGGATGACAAGCGAAATAGATACCACCCATAAGTGACCCCTTACATTTTAGAGTGGGTGGTGAATTCCTTTTCTTCTGCTTTTTAGCCACAATTCAAGAATTGTGGCAGCGGCCCCGAAGAATAACTACTATGAAGCACTCCATTCGGGGACGCAAAAACATCAAAATCGCCCACAACTCCGCTTCCTTAAAAGTGCGGGGTGAATTTTTGCCCCCTTCAAATTTTTCTACTTCGACAAGCTCAGTACAAGTTTTTTTGAGGAAAAACAAAAATGCCAACCTTTTCAAAACAAAAGAGTTACGAAAATTCCGCCCGAAAAGTCTTCATCCGGACTTTCCGCGGGGATTTCCCGTTCTGTTCCGTCATTTTATTCACAACCTCATTGTAATAAAAAAAGGAAGTGCCCGCCCCATAGTAGAGCGAACACTTTCAGAACAGATCAATTATATTCCCGCGGCGCGCTTTTCCCACCCGGGACGTTGAGTCCCATCGGAACAAAAGCGCGGGGCGAGGAAGACGCGCTGCATTATCCCGGTTCATTTCCCCGAGGCGCTATTGCAGGCTGAAGCCGTTTGAGACCTCGACCGGCGGATTCGAAGGGAATCGCCCTTTATCCATCATGACGAACGCCATCGTAAAACCCCGCGCCCCACTCGGGGTGGGAAACTGATGCAAAGCTGAAGCAAAGATTTGCGGAGATCAGCGGGGAGTGTGGCTAACGTGAAGAAAAAAGATTTAACCCCCTTACGCGAACAAGACAATCTTAAGCCAGCTAAAAATCGAAACTCGCCACGAAAAAACTTTTGCCAGCAAAACATCAGATCTTATCTCATATCTGGGCTATAATCTTTATCCAAACGGTTCCATCGGGCTCCGACTTAAAGAGCAAGTATATTCTTACACGACGCTCCGGAGTTATCTCCGCAGGTGAGAAAGCGCGCATCGCCCGCACATCTATGGATAGTCAAAGTATCCACCTTAGAACTAATCAACGCTTCGGACCGCACGTACATAGTAGCCCACGGTCTTGTTTGTACCGCCTGACGTACATGTATCAAAGGGAACTTTTACCCCGGCGCTGCCAGTGAAGGGATCAGCAGTCCAATGGCTGAAGGCCGCAAACGCGCCTAATCTCATTTTGTCCGCACAAACGGCCTCGAGCTCTCCTTGATGAGGCAATCTCCAGTCATCCTTACCCAACCACACCAGATCGGTACCCCAGGAACCGGCAGTGGTCCAGGTTTTTGTGGCGTTCGTATCAGTGCCGGCATTATTGGTATACTTGGCAACATACAAGCTCCCAATCTGCACCACTTTATCCTCCGGCCCTGATGGACCGTATTGATCGTACCAGGTTCCGGTCCCCGTCTGCACCCCCCAACTTCCTGACACCGTACTGAAGAACTTCACGCCTGACTTAACATCAGCAGCCGTCGCGGGGCATTGGGCGAAGGGGGTTGCAACAACCTCAATTAGCTGTTTTGTGGTCTTCATCGTCGAACCAGGGCTTGCGCTCGGCTCCTGGAAACTCCCGGGAATTGTCGGCAGCGTCCCCGCATACAAATAGTCATACACCTGCTGAAGCGTGTACATCCCGCTCCCCGATGAGGGAGCCACTGGAGAATCAATATTCCCGGCAACCGCTATACCGCACAAACCCGCCGTAATTACCACGCTTATAACCGGCACTAATGTTGTTCTCATCTTTCCTCCCTTTTTTAGTTTGTGGGTACTGTCAAAATTTTCCTTCAAAATTTCTCTAACACACTCAATCCGTGCATATTATCTATAAATATGCTCTCTACCCCCTATTTTTGCACAACATGCCCCCCCTACCTCTTAAACTTGCAATTAACCATTCCAGTTCCCAACACTTAGCAGCATATTCCGTGCCAACTTTACAATTTTTCTTCTTTGAACGAAAAATAGTCATAATGAACGCGTGCCGAGGCAATTGCAACGGAGGTCGCAAAGATAAAAATTCTCGATAGATCCCCCAAACGTCCGATTTGCATACTTTGTTTACAACCCCAAACGCTAAAAATGTATACTTAGTTTACAATTCTTGTCACATCACTATATTATTAACATACTGAATCATCAAGTTTGGGGCAAACCCAGTATTGGGCATCTTTGTTGCATTCAACTGACAGCCGAAAGTTCTGAGATGAACTTTCCGCGGGGATTTCCTGTACTGTTCCGCAATCTTGTTCATGACCCTAATTGTAATGAAAAAAGGAAGTGCCCACCCCATAATAGAGCGAACACTTCCAGAATAGATCAATTATATTCCCGCGACGAACTCTTTCCATTCGGGAGATTAAGTTCCATCGGGACGAAAGTGCGGGGCGAGGAAGACGCGCTGCATTACCCCAGTTCGTTTCCCCATGTCGTTAATGCAGCTAGAAGCCGTTTGAGACCTCGATCTGCGGATTCGAAGGGATTTGCCCGTTATTCATCCTGACGAACGCCATCGCAAAAACCCCGCGCCCGCTGCAGGTGGGAAACTGATGCAAAGCTGAAGGAAAGACCCGAGGAAATCAGTGGGGAGTGTGGCTAACGTAAAGAAAAAAGTGCCCCCTCGAAATTTCCGGCAGGCTCCCCCCGGTTATGGAGTTGGGGATGGAGTTGGCTGTATTAACCCCGTACCCATCTGCAGACCCCAGCTTCCCGACACCGTGCTGAAAAACTTCTTTCCCGTGGCCACGTCGGCGACAGTCACATCACATTGTTCATAAAGGGATTTGATATCATCGCCGAGCTGCTTCAGCGTCTTCATCGTTGGTCCGGGTCCCGACGTTGGCTCCTGGAAACCAGGCTCTACAGTCAGCGCCGTACCGCTCGTCATGTAGTCATAGATCTGTTCGATCGTGTACATCCCGCTCCCCGCTGACGGAAGACTGGGAGGGTCCATGCTTTTTGTCGGTGTAATCGTCGGGGTGGGCGTTATCATCGGGGTGGTTGTGATCGTCGGTGTGGAGGTTGCCGGCGCGGGGGGGACCGGTGTGTAGGTCGGGTATGGTGTGTACGTGGGATAGGGCGTATAGGTCGGGTACGGTGTCACAGTCGGCGTGGGCGTTATGGTCGGCGTCGGTGTGATTGTCGGGGTCGAGGTTGGAGTCCGAGTCGGAGTCACAGTCGGGGTTTGGGTCGGTGTCGGGGTCGTGGTTGGGGTTGATGTCACCGTTGGCGTAGGCGTGGGCGTAGGTGGTGGTTCATATGTTACTCCATTACCGGAATTATAGAGTGAATTCACCTCCGCCTGACTCAATTCTCTACTCCAGAAACCTACTTCGTCTATCTTTCCTCTCATATAAGCACTTGAAATATCTCCCGCAAAATTTCCTATTACAACATTTCCTGTTCCATTGCCTATCGCGCCCGCTCCGTAAGTTCCACTACCTTCGTTCACACCATTAACATAAATCTTTATTCCGTTCGCGTTTCCTGTCCCATTAAAAGTTCCAACTAAATGAACCCATGTGCCTATCGCCACACTGGTTGTTGAAATCGCGTCATACCCGGCAACATTCTTTTTGGTTATTTCAAAATACCACTTGCCGCCCCAAGCTGCTAGACGGTATTCAAACAAATTGCCGCTTCCACCATATCCGCCAAACAAGTATCCACCTGCGGTGCTTGAAGCATTTGCCCAAAGAGAAATACTCATAGGTTGATTATACGCTCCTCTTAGCACAGCGGGAGTTCCTAAATCAACGTAAGAATTCGCGATAAAATCCCCGTAAGCCTTATCTATTTTCCCAGTCACGTTTATCGGAACGCTTCCTACATTAGTTCCTGGATAGCTACCAACTGAATCGGCAACGCTCGTCCCGGTTGTTTCATCCAGTTTGTAATAAGAAACCAAGCCCGAATTCAAATTTTCTGGCCATTCTGACGAATACGTAGCTCGGGTATTTATTGCAGTCATAGCCAATCCGCTTACTATTCCAATCAATACCTTCTTCATCACAACCTCCATTCTGTTGCAGAGAATACCAACCAACATCCCCAATCTAAAGCCGGCTGAAACTCGCGACTCTCTACAAAAAACTTTTGCCAGCAAAACATCAGATCTTATCTCGTATCTGCGCTATAAGCTTTGTCCAAACAGTTCCAGCGGGATTTAATCCGAATCAACTCGTCGGATAAAATTGAAGTTACTCTGGTTTTATGAACGTGGATCTTCTCCAGTGAAGATCCGGAATTATCTCCACCGGCGGCAGCGGGCTTTGCGACCGCCTACCTACCGTTTAGATTTGGAAGCCGGAAAAAGAAATCCCGGCTTCCAAATCATCAAATAGCCAATTCATTACTACGGACGCACGACTACGCGAAACGACCTGTACTCGTTCGTGTTCGACGTGCCGACGGCGTCCTGGGCAGAGCACGAAGAACCGCAGCCCAGCCCCCGCACGTGCGTTGTCGAGGTGCCTCCGTTGTCCTCGCCGGAGGCGGCACCCGCACAATAGTTTATATCGGAATCGGTACACGCCTTGCGATTCAGATAGAAGGCGACGGGGGTGGGGCAGCCTAAGGGCAGGTCATTGGAATTGCTCGCGCAGGCAGTCTCGTAATCATTATTCCCGCTTGATCCGGCCCCGTCGGCGAGATACGGCAGGGCTGATTTGCCGGTGGCGCCGGCCCAGTTTCTGAGCCAGGTGTTGGTGCTTGACCAATCCGTGCACGCACCGCCACAATCACTTAAATCCTTTAATCCATCTACACAATCTGAGATTGCAAGAGCGGAGATAAGAGAAGCACCTGATTGAGCATTATGAGTGGATGTGATACTTGTTCCCGCCACATTGCTTACTATTTTATACCACTCTCCCGCAGCAGCGGCCTCCATCCTTTCTTTTAGTGTGTTATTAGAGACGCAGGTATAGGTCCCTGTTACCCTGGGATTATCTGAAACACCCTTATTCCAGGAAACTGAATCAGCGAGTGTCTTGCTCCAGCACGCACTCCGGCCATTGGTCGAATACCAGTGCCAGCCGGAAATAGCGTTGCAGGTGTTTTGGTTTAATGACCATGTTGGGATTGGGGTTATGGTCGGGGTTGAAGTTGGGGTTGTGGTTGGAGTTGGGGTTGCATAGTTTCCCGTTTGCACTCCCCAGATCCCCGGCTTCGTGCAGAAAAACGTGTAGCCCGGCATCACAACATCAGAAGTCGCGGTGCACTGGTCAAGTATGGCCTTGAGCGCATCCCCGATATCTTTCGTCGTTTTCATCGTGGAGCCGGGCGCTGCGCCAGGCTCCTGAAAATTTGTCTTTGCATCAAGAGCCGTGCCGCTCACTATATAGTCATACAGGTTCTGAAGCGAATACATCCCGCTTCCTCCCGAGGGTGACCCCGGGGAGTCAGTGCCCCCGGCAACCGCGATCCCGACCATCCCGACCGCGAACATCAGACCTAAAACCGCTGTGCTGGACTTTTTCATTTGTTCATCTTTCCTTTCCGAAAGGTACTGTCAAAAGTTTTCCTTCAAATTTTCTCTAACTCTTTTGCTCCGAACATATTACCTGGAAATATGCTCTCTCCCCCTTTTTTGCAAAACATGCCCCCCCTGCCTCCTAAACTTGCATGTACTTATTTTACTTGTTTATTGTAGCAGCATATTCCATGCCAACCTTGTGGTTTTTCTTCCCCGAACGAAAAATATTCTTAACAAACACGAGCCGAAGCAGTTGCAACGACAGTCGCAAAGATGAAAATCGTCGATGGAACCCCCAAAAGTCCGATTTGCATACTTTGTTTACACCCCAAACACTAACATTGTAAACTTAGTTTACAGCTTTTGTCATATCTGGATATTCTCAACAACCTGAACCATGAAGTTTGGGACACACCCGGTATTGGTCATCTTTGTTGCATTCATCTGACAGCCGTAGGTGCGGAGATGGACTTTTCGCGGATATTTCCCGTGCTGTTCCACCATATCGTTCATGACCCTTTTGAAAAAAAGTAATGCCCGCCCCATAATAGAGCGAACACTTCCAGAACAGATCAATTACATTCCCGCAGCGCACGCTTTCCACCCGGGATATCGAGTCCCCTCGGACCGAAAGTGCGGGGCGAGGAAGACGTGCTTCATTACCCCGGTTCATCTCCCCATGTCGTTAATGCAGCGAGAAGCCGTTTGAGCCCTCGACCGGCGGATAGGAAAGGAATCACCCGTTATCCATCCTGACGAACGCCATCGCAAAACCCCGCGCCCGCTCGCTAGCGGTCAAAGCAACCATTGTGGCGTCAGTGATAATGTATTTCAGCTCAAAAGCCATGTTCTATACGTTTTCTCCGGTTCAGATCGCTTTCCCGGGCGACGATATCGGGGAGGCCAATATCCTACTCCTTAGAGTTTTACTTCCTCGTCAGGTCGACATCGCGCAAACGCTCGTCGGCCTGCGTTAAATTGTCAAACTCACGACCCGCCCACTTAGATGGCGAAGCCTATCTAATGGGGCTACTCGCCCCCCCTCACAGCGCGGACATAGTAGCTACTGGTCTTAACGTTGCCGTACAAGAGGCCATCGTTGAAATGCGCGTACATCGCGTAGGTGGGATTGTTCGTATACGTAGTAGAGGACCAATAACCCTCCGACCGCGTGACAAGGAAGTAGGACTTGTTGATGTACGGAGCTCCCTGACCTGTTTCCCTGACAAAAATAGTCTGTAATTCGGTGATGTTGGGTAGCCTCCAGTCGGAGTAACCGGCAAACGAAAGTCCTTCCGCCCAAACAATTGCTGAAGACCAACCGAGTTCATTGCCACTATTACACCCTGCTCCGTTTCCGCTCTTCGGCCATATAAGACCGGTTACGTTGTCCGTGACAGTAAGACCCGCGTCGGTATTGGTGTACTGGAAGTTGATGCCTGTCTGGTGGGACCCGTTATCACCTGTCTGATAAATTGACGTCTGGCCGGTCTTGAGAAGACCTCCGCCTGAGGCAGTGCCCGTCTGCACCCCCCAGCTTCCCGATTGCGTGCAGAAGAACTTCACGTCCGTATTCACGTCGGAGATAGTCGCATCGCACTGGTCGTACTTAGCCTGGATGTCTTCGTAGATCTCTTCCAACGTCTTCATAGTTGCTCCGGGGCCTGCGCCCGGTTCCTGGAAACTGGGTACAGGTGTTGTCTTTATCCCTGAGTTCAGGTAGTCATATATCTGCTGGAGCGTATGCATCCCGCTCCCCGCTGACGGAAGCCCGGGAGAATCCATGCTTTTTGTCGGTGTTACCGTCGGGGTATTGGTGGGCGTCTGAGTCGGCAGTATTTCTGTATAGGTAATAACAATAAGGCCTTGTCCTCCGGTACCGCCAACACCGGAGCTCGATTGACCTCCAGCACCACCACCATATAGACCACCATTGCCGACAGTCGAACTTCCTGTGTCAGCGCCTCCTCCCCCACCACCGGAGCCATGAGAAGCATCCCATTCAGTTCCGTTTCCACCGTTACCACCGGAGGTCGAGCCGCCAGCACCTCCGTAACCCGCATCACCGGACGCACCGGCATCTCCAGTGGTTCCAGTACTACCATTGGCCGCGTTATTACCTGCGCTGTACTGGCCAGCTGCGCCACCGCCACCAGTGCCATGAGTTCCAGAGAATGGAGCTGCATCACCACCAGCGTTACCCCCGTTATACTTGGTTGTACCCACCCCAACCGAGGCTTGGCCACCAATGCCACCTGACTGGTTCTCGCCAGTAGTTCCACCCTTCGCGCCCACAGAAGATACTCCCAAAGAAGCACCATTGAACCAGGTATCTCCACCAGTTGCACCGGTTCTTGTGCCAGCTCCGACGTTAAACGTAACCGATGCCCCAGGAGTAAATGAAAGATTCGTTATCTTAGAGTAAGCACCACCGCCGCCACCACGACGGCCGCCTGACTGACCACCACCGCCACCACCAATGACCTCGATGGTATTGTTAGAACTGTTCCAATCCGATGGAACAGTCCATGAACTACCAGATGTTAAGAATATTCTTGTTTCCGCCACCGCAGGCGCGGGTTTTAGAAGAAAAGCAGAAGTTAAAGCCAGTGCAATTATTACTCCCTCTAGTAATTTTGGATTCTTCATTTTAGACTCCTTTCTGTTGCAGAAACTAACAGGCCTTATTCCTTTAACAAACGCCGAAATTACTGCCCCTGATTCCCAAAATCCGCGACCTATCTTCATCACAGTGTTCATCATTCCTTCTGCTCCTGTCTGACCGGCACTGTCAAAAGTTTTCCTTTAAATTTTCTCTAACCCACTTGCTCCGAGCATATTACCTAGAAATATGCTCTCTCCCTCCTATTTTTGCATAGCCTGGACCCCCTGCTTCCTAAACTTGTATTCAACCACTCCCCTTAACATTTTAGTAGGTAGCCGCATATTCCGTGCCAACTTTACAGTTTTTCTTCCATGAGAGAAAAATAATCATAATAAGATTGGGGCGAGGCAATTGGAACTATGAACGTAGCGATTGAAATTCTCGATATATCCCCAAAAATTCCGATTTGGATGCTTTGTTCACACCTCAGAGATCCAAAAGTGCAAACTATGTTTGCAAATCTTGTCATATAGGAATGATAATGATTCAAAGATAGAAAAATACGCACTATCTCATATACCGGCGATCAAAATAGGGGTTAATGAGAGAGGGCATACTCTCGTCCCGCGCCTCGATGTAGAGGGAAAAGCTTTGGGAGAAGCTGCCTGTACTAAAAAACCGTTGCATAATCAGACTCGCGTGGGTGCACAGTACCATGCTTTCAACAACCTGAACCATCATGATTGGGACAAACCCAATATTGGTAATCTTCGCCTGGTTCATCTGACAACCGAAAGTTCTGAGATGAACTTTCCGCGCTGATTTCCCGTACCGTTCCGTCATCTTGTTAAGAAGTGCAATTATAACAAAAAAAGAAGTGCCCGCCTCATAATAGAGCGATCAGTTCCAGAACAAATCAATTATATTCCCGCAGCGCACTCTTTTCACCCGGGACATTGAGTTCCATCGGGACGAAAGTGCGGGTGAGGGTGATTAGCTATATTACCCCGGTTCATTTCCCCGGGGCGCTAATGCTGCGTGTAATCGTTAGAGACCTCGACTGGCGGACTCGAGTGAAAATACCCATTATCCATGATGACGAATGCCATCGCAAAAACCGGTTCCCCCCCATAGGGGGAGACTGCTGCAAAGCTGCAGGAAAGGTTCGAGGAGATCAGCGGGGACTGGGGCTAACCCCAGGGGAAAAGTGCCCCCCAAGATTTCCGGAATGATACCCCCGGTTATGGGCCTGGGGTTGGGGTTATGGTTGGCGTTGTGGTTGGCTGCATCAACCCGGCACCAATCTGCACGCCCCAACTCCCCGGCTGTGTGCAGAAAAATCTCATCCCCGACTCCACATTGGCAGCCGTGACAGGACACTGTTCATACAGGGATTTAATAGTATCGCCGAGCTGCTTCAGTGTCTTCATCGTTGGTCCGGGACCCGACGTCGGCTCCTGGAAACCGGTCTCCACAATCAACGCCGTACCGCTCGTCATGTAGTCATAGATCTGTTCGATCGTGTACATCCCGCTCCCTGCTGACGGAAGACTGGGAGGGTCCATGCTTTTTGTCGGTGTAATCGTTGGCGTAGGCGTTATCGTCGGGGTGTTTGTAATCATCGGCGTGGAGGTTGGCGGGGCGGTGGGAATCGGTGTATAGGTCGGGTATGGTGTGTATGTGGGATACGGTGTCGTGGTTGGGTAAGGCGTATAGGTCGGGTACGGCGTCACAGTCGGCGTCACAGTTGGGGTTTGGGTTGGTGTCGGCGTCATGGTCGGAGTTGGTGTCAGCGTTGGCGTGGGCGTAGCCGTAGGTGGTGGCTCATAAGTTATTCCATCACTATAATTAAAGAGTGAATTTATATCTGTTTGACTCAATTCCCTGCCCCATACACCTATTTCGTCTATAACAAAGTTGGAGTTATCATTTCCATAATCTGAATTACGTCCAACTTGAACATTACTTGAACTTGATTGTTCTCCACTTGAATATGTTCCCTGACCGACTAATATTTTATCTAAATATATCTTTATCCCATTTGAATTTGAAGTTCCATCCCAGGTTCCTGTCAGCATATGCCAGGTGCTTAATGACATCGTTGTTGAGCTGAGTGCTCTTTGTGTTCCCCCAATAGTGAAGTATGGGTATGTTGTATTGGTTGCATTTCCCCAATCCCTATAATCTAATTCAAAGCAATGTATTTTTGCTACTGCTACATTAGTGTGTATAATGCTCGACTTTAAATAAATCCAGATATTAACTGATTTTGCTCCAGTATTTATAATATTAGTTAAATTTATCGTGTCTGAATTATTGGCTAATAGTTCATAGGCTTTATCTATCTTCCCGGTTTGGTTTATCAAAGTGCCTGAAGAAGTTCCGTTATGTGCTCCCAGGCTGTCAATTGCCGTTGTTCCACTTGTTTCATTCAGTTTGTAATACGCAGCCAAGCCCACGCTCAAACTCTCCGTCCAGCCTGCCGAATATGTAACTCCTGTATCTATCGCGGGCAAAGCCAGTCCGATCACCAAACCAATCAATATCTTCTTCATCTTCAACCCCCTTCTGTTGCAGAAATTGCCTACCAACATCCCTTTATTAAACGCCGAAACCCCTCCCCCACCATATATTTCTAAAATCCTCGACCTATCTTCAGCACGGTTTTTATCACTTCTCACCGTAAGGGGTCACTTATGGGGGGTACATTGCTAATATGTCATTCCTGCGAAAGCAGGAATCCAGGTTTCATACTGGATCCCCGCCTGCCTGCGCGAAGCCGCTTCGGCATAGGCAGGCTTTCGCGGGGATGACAAGTAAAAGGGATACCCCCAAAGACTGACCCATTACTTCTCACCCCCCTTTCTGCTCGACAATGTCAAAAGTTTCCCTTCAAACTTTATCTAACCCACTCAATCCGCACATATTACCTGTAAACATGTACTCCCCCCTGCTTTTACATGGCTTAACCCCCGATTACTTTAGCAGCATATTCTGTGCCAACTTTACAATTTTTCTTTCCTGAACGATAAATAGTTTTAATGAACACGAGCCGAAGCAGTTGCAACAACGGTCGCAAAGATGAAAATTGTCGCTGGACCCCCCAAAAGTCCGATTTGCATACTTTGTTTACACCCCCAAACGCTGAGAGTGCAAACTTAGTTTACAACTCTTGTCATATCGTAATGTTCTCGACGATTTGAACCATCAAGTTTGGGACAAACCCAGTATTGGTCATCTTTGTTGCATTTAACTGACAGCCGAAAGTTCTGAGATGAATTTTCCGCGGAGTTTTCCCGTACTGTTCCGCAATCTTGTTCATGACCCTAATTGTAATGGAAAAAAAAGGAAGTGCCCACCCCATAATAGTGCGAGCACTTCCAGAACAAATCAATTATATTCCCGCGGCGCACTCCTCCCACCCGGGACATTGAGTCCCATCAGAACGAAAGTGGTGCCTGAGGAAGATGCGCTATATTACCCGGCTCGTTTCCCCAGGTTGTTAATGAAGCGATAATCCGTTCGAGACCTCCACCGGGGGGATTCGAGGGGAATCGCCTGTTATCCATCATGACGAACGCCATTGCAAGAACCCGCTCTCCCCCACGGGGGTGGAAAACTGATGCAAACCTGAACGGAAGATTCGAGGAGATCAGCGGGGACTGGGGCTAAGGTAAACAAAAAACGATTTGACACCATTCGCGGACAAGACAATCTCAAGCCGGATGGAACTAATACAAACGTCTTAAAAAAAGTGACATAGTGGGCTTTTCGTGCTAATCTTAAAGCATGAAAAATCCCACATTAAATCTAACGCATTCGGAAGCAACGAAAGAAAACCTGTTAAAACTGGCCGACAAGATTCCCGGAG
>JAPLCW010000084.1 GCA_026392015.1 Candidatus Auribacterota bacterium
AGAAAGCTGCAGAATGCAAGAGACAGGAGAAGGGCTGCTAACCTCGGACGCTGTGTGAGATCACAAACCATGAGGACCATGGAGGGAGATCATACAAAACTGAGCTGTGAAGAAAGTCTAATTTCCTGTTGAGCAGAACACAATCTGTCTACTCAGGAGGGGAAGAGATGATTTAAATGAGCATATCCGTTGTTGCGATATGCCGGCATGTATAATCGATCTCGCCAAACTTTCTCCCATCCGCGCCCCTCCGTTGATGATCTAACCCTATTATTATTGCGAGTCCTCACTGAGCGGGATGGGACTCTCCAATCTCAACTTTTCCTATCTTAAGATAAAACAAGAAAAGGTGGATAAATAGATGAAAAAGATAATTATAGCAGCCCTGAGTTTGACATTTATGGTTGGCCTGTCTGGTCTGGCAGTTGCGGGGAGCCTTGACTCTCCCGGGGCTCCTTCAGCGGGAAGCGGGATGTACACGCTCCAGAACCTGTATGACTACCTGACGAGCGGCTCGGCGCTCACGGCGCAGAGCAGCTTCCAGGAGCCGACATCAGGCCCCGGCTCAACGATGAAGACCACAAAGGAGATCGGCGACGCCATTAAGGCACTACTGGATCAGAGCGATGTGGGTACTGATAATGTTGAGTCGGGCAAGAGGTTTTTCTGCACGCAGGCGGGAAGTTGGGGGATTCAGACGGGAACATTAATTGCCCTGCCGCGACCGACAGCAACACCGACGATAACACCAACACCAACAATAACAGCAACAGCAACACCAACACCATGGGGTTCGGCTGCGTGCGCGGCGAAGGGAGGCCTCTGGGCTGAGACACAACTGACAGCACCTGATGATTATGGCTGTTGGTTTTTTGCCACGGCGGAGGGCTCATGCACGGATGTATGTTCCTTAGTGAGCTTACAGTGTGACCCGGCGAAGTGGGATGATAGCCCTTCCTGCACGCTCTGCCGAAACCATTGGCCGAGCCCGGTCGGGACATGTGGCGCAACCACGCAGCTATTCTCGCCTTGGAATAACAGAGCCGATGGCAATTGCCATACTGGGCCAAAAACGAATGTATGTGGCGAGACTACCGGTTATTCGACCGGACGAAGGCTGTGCGTGTGTAAACCATAGGGATGCGTTTGGGGGCGCATAGACGTTGTATATAACCAATTGATGTTCAAGTTGGTGTGACACGAATGTTCTGTCAAGAGTTACGGGGATATTTGCTTCATATCATCCGTGATACTAAAGGACTACGTACAACGTCTAGGTAGCAAGGGGTGGTCTATAAAGCTTTCCGATGTCGGCATGTGTAAAGCTGACCAACTGCAGTATCTTCTCTTCTACCACTGTGTCTGGGCGCACCCGCATGATTGCCTCGCGGAGGAAGTCTTTATAGTTGGTGACGCCATTTTGAAAAACAAAAGTGCTCCAATATGATCTACCGCGAAGCTTGAATCTATAAAAATGGGCGGAAGAAAAATTGTCATCGTAGATTAATTCAATGTCATCCCATTTAATCTGCTTTGATTTTCTCACAAAAGGACCAAGTTTAACCCGGGGACCCACTTCGGTCACCTCATATGTTGCAAAAAGAGCAGCGCTGAAAAGCAGAAATATAAGAAAAGATAAAATTGCTTTGTACCAAAACTTGATATTTGGTGATTCAAGGCCGAGCTTAAACATAAAGATAGACGACAATACAAATATAATACACACAATTCTCATGCCCCAGCTAAAGGGATATCTTTTTTCAAAATTAGGCATTATTTCCTCTGGCTCTCTTTTATTTTATGTGAATAGATGTAGATACTCACGGGCAAGCCCGTGGCACTTTTTATTTACACGCTTTGCGTGACTTGGATTTTGCACTCGTGCATATGTCATCCCCGCGAAAGCGGGGATACAGTTCCTGTATTGGATGTATCTTTTCTGGATTCCCACTTTCGCAGGAATGACAACCGCAAGAGCAAAATTCAAGAATTTGCATTCATCCATGAGCAAGCCGGTGGAATTCTGCCCCTGCTATGTAGACATAAGTCCACCCTTTTTTAAAAATAGGATTTAGAGGTAATCGTCGAATTCGTGCAGCCTGCTATTCGGTCATCTCCTATAATCAGGAGAGATCACTTTTCCTTACC